>JALGYA010000153.1 GCA_029824475.1 Fimbriimonadia bacterium
CACTAGACGCACGAAGCTCAAACGCGACTCCATCAGACAAACCTCGCTGAATGGCATGAAAAAGTGTAAACCATGTCCTGTCTCAAACTGTTCACCATGTCCTGTCGCTGAACATTGGGGCGGGGGAGGCTAGGAGGGGGCTGCGACCGAAGGGAGCGGTCTTAGTGCTTGCAGAGGTTCATAGCCCTGGTTCCCGTGTGCCTCGGACAAACACTCTCAATGCCGGTCCCCTCTCCTCCTCTCTCAGAGGAGGAGAGGGTTAGGGTGAGGAGGTTCTTATGATTGGTCCCTCCCCCGCTTGGGGCGGGGGAGGCTAGGAAGGGCTGCGAGCGTAGCGAGCGGTCCTTAGTTTCAAAGATCGCGTGCGATGGGCAGGCGCTCTCAGCGTTTGTCCGTGTTTTTTCTTGTTGCCTGGTCCCCTCTCCTCCTCTCCCAGAGGAGGAGAGAGGGTCCGCCAAAGAAGGCTGCCATAAGCAGAGTTCGACGTGGAAAAGGGTGAGGAGGTTCTGGGGCCAGCCGAGTGCTCCTCGAAAGAACCTCCATCCCCCAACCCGCTTCCTCCTCCCGAGCGAAGAGGAAGGGGGCTCCCAAACCAAGACCGTGTTACTTCTTCAAGCCTTGATGACCACGGCTTTCTGGCCTCTCTCCTTCGAGCGAAGCGAAGAGGGGGAGATTAAGAGAGGGGGCTTTGCGCGCTCGCTCACTTAGCCTGACAATGATGAGAGGAAGCCTAGGTCAGGGCAGTGCTCTCATTCTTCGAGCACTGGCTCCGCTGTTCTGTCCCCCTCCTAACCTCCCCCTCATTCGAGGGAGAGGGACCAACCCAAAACCTTGTGCCAAGGACACGCACCCTCAGCGTCTGTCCGATCTATCATCCCAAGCCGAAACCAAGAACTCTACAATCCTCGAAGGATCCTTCAGCGAATGCGGATGATGATCCACCCCAGGCTTCTCGATCACCTCAACCACCCCGCCACGCCGCAAAACTCGCGCCGCAAACGGCCGCGTGTTCTCATCAATCGGAACCACAATATCAGCATCCCCAGCGACGATAATCGTCGGAATCTTCAGCCGAGCAAACTCCCAAGCCCGATCCAACGGTGACCCGGTAAACGCATCTCCATCCTCAAGCCCCCAAACCTTCAAACAAGCAGACCATTCAGCGGCACGCTGATCCGAAGCGCCATAACCACCAGGCCAGCTCCGTACATCCAGGACAGGCGCATCCAGATAAAGACCAAACACCCGATCCGGCTGATGCAGCGCATATAAGACAGCCGGCAGCCCGCCCCGGCTCATCGCCTCGATTGCAAACTTATCCGAAAGCCCAAGCGACCCCACAGCATGTCCGAACAAGGCATCCCAACGTGCCATCGCCGGAGGAGCCCCAAACAGACCGCCAACGTCCGCATAAAGCACATGCCAACCTCTGTTCAAAAGCGCCACATCAGTCTGTGGCTCATGCCCCCAAAACCGGGCCCTCAGAACCCACGGCTTTCCCTCAGCGGCCTGGACAGGAGAAACAACCTTACACGCGACACCATCCAACTGAAAATCGCGCATTGCGAACCCGTGATAGTCCGCCATCACAACTCCAGCCAGTAATGCCAGCATCTAGCCAGCCACCACAGGAATGCCGCCGACCGCTCCGACCGCAAACGTATGGTCATCCTTGTTGACCATCTCCACCGAAGCCCGACCTTCGCTATCCTCAAACGGGCCAGCCGCAGCCGTCCCCTGCCAAATAGCACTCGTCGTCTCACGCCAATAAACCCGGTACTCAACCCCCGGCCTTGCCACCCAAGAGATGTTGGTGTCGTGCCCTTGTCGCCGCGAAATCCTAACTTCGTCAGGCTGCTCAGCTGCTGATGCCAACCTAGCCAACCCGGCCACCGTCACGCGCGTCCCGTTTGCCAGGTACTCAAAATCCATGTGCTCAATCACATCATCCGGCGTGTGCTGCTGCGTGAACTCCTCGTGCACCTCTATCAGCCGCACCGCTGTGATCCCCTCCCGCACAAACGGAGTGTGATCTCCTCCACGTCCAAATCGGTCCCGCCGAAACACCAGCTTCACACCAAACCCAGGCACCTCCCGTGCAGTGTTCCACTCCAAGAACCGAGCCAGCTCCCGGCTCTGATGATCCTCACCATCCTCACTAAAAACACGAATCTGAGCAGTGTTGCTTTGCCCGCCGATATTCGAGCTGCTCCCCACAGTATCCGCACTCAGCACAGCCTCCAAATCCCACTTCTCTTCGACTGCCCGCTTGGCCAAGGCAGTAGATCCAAACAGCCCCTGCTCCTCACCGCTGAACGCCACGAACTTGATCGTCTGATTCCACTCCTGACCAGCCAAAACCCGACACGCCTCAAGCGCCAGAGCCACGCCGCTCGCATCATCATTGGCTCCCGGGGCTCGCCCCGTTACAGGATCGACAGAGAGGTTCAGTGAATCGATATGGCCGCCTGTCAGCAGCATCCGGTCAGTCTTGCCGCGAAGAGTGGCAACAACCTGAACCACGTCCATATCCTCAGGCACACGCCGGCTCTTCGTGATCCGATACCGCATCACCTCGGCCTCAACGCCAGGGATCTTCCGGTACTCCTCAGCGATCCACTCACACGCCTCCGTCAGGCCGGGCGAGAGCGTGTTGCGAGTGTGAAATGAAGAGAGCTTCGCAACCGTCGCCTTCAGGCGAGACTGGTCGACAGCGGCGATCAAAGACGAGATATCCGGTTCCGTGTTCATCATCGTGGCAAGCACCAAAGAGAGCATAGTCGTGCCGCCATTATGCCGGAGCATGCGAACCGATCGGCTAAAACCTCAATTGCTACGCAATCGAATCGAGGCCCTTCTTCTTGACCAGGGCCAGCAGTTTCAGAGAGGAGCCCTGAGGCTTCTTCTGACCCCGCTCCCACTGCCCGACAACGCTGACGGAGACGTTGAGATAGTGCGCAAACACAGCCTGGCTGACACGAGCAGACTCGCGGATCGCTCGGATCTCTGTTGCCTCCAGCGAAGGCGCTGGCGTCAAGCACATCTCGTCAAACTTACGCATCGTGCTCTTGTCTACGACACCCACATCGTGCGCATCTGACATCGCTTCATGCACTGCACCTAAAGCGTCGCTTTCGTATGTTTTGCTCACCTGCAATTCACCTCATACAGCTTGCTGCTGTCCATCATCAGTTTCAAATCCTCATTGGACCAGTCAAGCATCGTCTTCGCCATCAGTCTGAAGGCTCGCTTCTCTTTGGCTGTGATGCTCTCTCTCACGTTCTTTGCGAAGCCAAAGACAAAAAAACGCCTTGTCTCCGCTCCTGAATACGATAATTGTCCGAAATCCTCCAGACTTTCCGCTGTCTTTTCGAGCGATCCTCTGCTTTATTACATTGCCGCCCAGATTGGCGTCAATCAAGCCAGACTCGGCAGTCTCGATCGCCGAGCAGAGGTCTGCGTCTGTGATCCGATTGACCTCTGCAAACCGCAGAAACGGACGACTCTTAAAAACTCTCAACAGCTCCCCCCAAAACTACGCTCTTATAATACCACACCTAGTGTGGCAAAATAGGGCCACTGAGTTCTGAGATTGAGCGGCTCCTGGTCTATGAACTTGCGCTCGAATACCGGCTCAAACTAAACCGCCAGAACCACCTAGTCACGGCCATCCCACCAAACGCCCAGACCGTCCCCACAAGCAGCATCGCTGGCTCGACCCCTCGGAGCAGCTGCTCTGCCGGAACCGTCGCAAGCAGCCCGACCGGCAGCACAACAATCAGCAGCGTCCGGAAGTTCGGCCCGAAGATCTGGATGGGGAAGCGAGATGTCTCCAGCAGCGTCTCTCCCAGCACCCAGATATTCTCCACCCGTACAAAGTAGATCGCCAGCGTCATCAAGAACAGCGTGAGCGAATAGAAGATCAGCAGGGAACAGAGCGTCATGTACGAATAAGCTGCCCACTGGCCTGCAGAAGCCACCACCGGAATCTTGATAACCACGTAGATCAGCATGCCAATCCCTGCCACCAACGACCCAATGCGATCGAAATTAAACCGACGCAGTGACACCCAAAACTGTGAATCTACAGGCCTGATCAGAACCGTGTCCAGCGTCCCTCTGCGCACCATGTAGGGAACTTCGTACAGAGACATAAAGAGCGCGCCGTGCACGGCAGACATGAAGAAGACCGTCGCTGCTAGTACGAACATCGCCTCCTTGGTCCACCCGGCAACAGCGTCCACCTGGCCATAGATCACCTCTATGATCAGCAGATAGAAAATCACCCAGCCGATGTTTTGGAGCACCTTCGCGATGAAGTTCGCCCGAAACTCCATCTCGCGCACGAGAGAGCTGCGAACGAACTCCTTATAGATCCGCCAAGCCCTCTGCACAGCCTCATCATACCGGCGGCCCGGTAAGCTCAGACTCGTGCCGATGATCGACAACTACGAGGAGCAGGTCTATGCCGCCGTCCTGGGCAAGGTCATCGGCGTCTACATGGGCCGCCCATTTGAAGGCTGGCGCAAAAACGAAATTGAAGACCGTTTTGGCACCATCAACCGGTACGTCAACAAAGGCCTGGACATGCCCCTCGTCGTCCCGGACGACGACATCACAGGCACCTTCACCTTCAACCGCATCCTGGAGGACTCGAGAGAGTTCCAGCACACCAGCCCCGAGCTCTATGGCGAAAACTGGCTCAACTACATCGTCCCGC
The DNA here is from genome assembly GCA_029824475.1 of Fimbriimonadia bacterium. GTDB lineage: Bacteria > Armatimonadota > Fimbriimonadia > Fimbriimonadales > Fimbriimonadaceae > JALGXY01. The sequence goes on from JALGYA010000153.1 coordinate 4,721, forward strand.
TCAAGTCGATCCTCTGGTGGGGCGGCATGGGCTATTCAACCGAGCACACCGCCTTCGAGCGGCTCCGCCAAGGCTATCAATCCCCTGAATCTGGCTCAATGCAGCTGAATGGCAAGGTCGTCTCAGAGCAGATCGGCGCCCAGATATTCATCGATGCCTTCGGAATGTGCTGCCCTGGCGACCCTCACCTCGCCGCAAAGCTGGCCTTGGACGCATCTCAGGTCTCGCACGACGGAGACGCTGTCGATGGAGCGATTGTCGTCGCGACGATGGTCGCAGCCGCCTTCGTGGAAAAGGACATCAGCAAGCTGCTCGATATCGGTGTATCCCACATCCCTGCAGACAGCCTGATTACAGCAGTCCACCGGGACGTGAGAAAGTGGGCCGAACAAGATCAGGACTGGCACGCCACGTACGAGAGAATCAAAGCCAAATACGGCTACGAAAAGTACTCCGGCAACTGCCACATCGTCCCGAACCACGCGATCATGGTCATGGCCTGGTCGTACGCCCCAGACAATTTCCGCAGAAGCCAGGAGATCATCAACACCGCCGGCTGGGACACCGACTGCAACGCGGCCAACGTCGGCAGCGTCATGGGCTTGGTGGTTGGCCTTGACGGAATCAACGCAGACTACGACTTCCAATCACCCACCGCAGACCGCCTCATCCTCCCGACTGCCGAAGGCACTCGCAGCATCTCAGACTGCCTCATCGAGGCTTATCACGTGGCCAGGGTTGGCCGGCGAGTCATGGGCTGGGATCCACTCCCAGCGCCAAAGGACGGAGCATGGCATCACTTTTCCCAGCCCGGCGCAGTTCACGGCTATCAATCTGCAGATGCGCAGGTCACCAACCAAATCCGCGATGGAGTTCGCCAGCTCCACATCAGCGTCAGCGCGGGCGGCAGGCCCGTTAGAGTTATGACTCCGGTCATCTGCATCGAACAGGTCGGCTCCTACGAGACGATGGGAACGCCACGCCTCAGCCCGGGCATGACTGTGACGCTCAAAGCAAAGCTGAAGGCAGGGGCTGCAGGCGTCCGCATGGTCACGACAAGCTTTAGCGACGGCACCAAGTCATTCTCCGAACTCTCCTTCTCAGAAACCGCCGCAGTATCAACTGACGACAGCACCAGCCTCACATGGACCCTCCCCAACACCGGTCCGATCGGCGATTTCGGCTTCGAAATCACCGGCGAGTGCGAGCTCTTGATCGACAGCGTGCACCTGAAGGGCATGCCAACCCTCCACTTCCCAGGAAAACTCCCCCAGCTCGCCAACAGATCGATCGTAGGCTGGATCGCTGACCTCGACAACAACTGGGGGAATCTCCACGGCCGCGAAAACTGGCAGTTCCTCGGCAAAAACCGAGAGCGCGGCCACCTCGTCACCGGCACCCTCGACTGGACCGACTACCAAGTCGAAGCAAATTTCCTCATGCACTGCGGCGACCTCGGCGGCCTGATTATCAACTACCAAGGCCTTCGCCGGTACCTCGCCCTAGTCACGACCGGCAGTGATATCCAACTCATCAAGTGCCACTACGGAGAGACCGTAATCGCATCAAAAGCCATGACCTGGCCCAATGACGAGCCCCACCGACTCAAACTCACGTCGGCCCATGGCCTCATCACCGCCTACCTCGACGATGAGAAGCTCTTCGACCACCAAGAAGAGCACCTGACACGAGGCGGCATCGGCTTCATCTGCCAGAACGGCAACTCCGCGTTCGCAAACTGCAAGGTGAGCCCGCTGTGAGGTCGCTGCTCACCATCCCGCTCCTGCTGCTACCAGTCGCCTGCTCAACTCCCGAGCAGACATCAGAGCCAGCTCCCCAGGACATAGTCCTCTCTCGATCGGCACATAAGGACAAGCTGGAGGGCTTCTGGCTCGCTCAATGCATCGCCAACTGGACCGGCCTTATTACCGAGATGGACAAGGTCGGAAATATCGGTGAGTTCAAAACCGGCGACTTCTACACCCGCGAAGACTGGGGCAAGCCAGACCAGCCAAACATCTGGGGCGAGCACAGCCTTGGCGACGCCACAGCCAAGATCGACTTCTTCCTAACAGGTATTGAAGGCATCTGGGGAGCTGACGACGACACAGACGTCGAGTACATGTATCAGCACCTCCTCTTCGAAAGCCAAACAAGCATCCTGACCCCACAGCAGATCAGAGAGGGCTGGCTCAAGCACATGAGAGCAGAAGAGGAAAACTACCTCTGGGTGTCCAACCAGAAGGCCTTCGACCTTATGAAGCAGGGCATCCTCCCGCCCGACACCAGCGACCCTCAAAACAACGAGCACTTCGAGATGATCGACGCTCAGCTCACGACGGAGATCTTCGGCCTCTTCGCACCCGGCAGGCCAGACGTCGCCCTCAAGATGGCCCACCTGCCCATCCGAACCACAGCCCGCAAGAACGCCGCCTGGGCCGCCGAATTCTATGTCGTCATGCACTCCCTGGCAGCCATCCCCGACGAGAAAAAGCCGATCAAAGACCAAGTCCATCAGATGGCCGCTGAAGCAAGAAAACGACTCCCGAACGACAGCTACAGCGCAAAAATGTTCGACTATGTCAGGAGCCGCTACGATGCCGGCGTGCCCTGGGAGCAGGCCAGGGATGACATCTACCAGCGATATCAAGTCGACCAGCAAGACGGCTACAACATCACATCTCAAAACCTCCCGTCAAACGGCGGCTTCGCAAGCGGCATCAACTTCGCAGCCCGCAGCGTCAGCCTGCTCTACGGCGAAGGTGACCTCAAGGAGACGATCAAGATCGGCTCTCTCATGGGCTGGGACAGCGACAACCCCACCGCAACCTGG
>JALGYA010000154.1 GCA_029824475.1 Fimbriimonadia bacterium
GAGACGCACTGCGCGTTTGTGAACAAGACGGCTCGCTCAGCTAGCCGGTCGATGTTTGGGGTTATGGCGTCTGGATGGCCGCCGTAGCAGCCGAGCCAGTCGTTCATATCGTCGAGCGAGATGAAGAGCACGTTTGGCTTCTCGGCTGGAGCGCTAAGGCCGGGTGCGATCACAAAGCAAGCGAGGAGACCAATCATTGACGCTTCTTTCTCCACTCATCGAAGAGGTCGAGATACTCCCACCTGAAGTTCTTGTCTCCGCGGTAGTCATAGCTCTGCATCCGGATGTGCTCCTCGTCCAGGGCTTTGAGGATCACTGGATCTGAATGCGGATCGTCGGTCTCGTCCTGCCACTTTGCAAACGCCTTCTTCAGCCTGTTTAACTGGCCGACATGCCGGCGGTCTTCCGCCAGATTCTTCCACTCGTAAGGGTCGGAATCAAGGTCATACAACTCGTATCGGGGTGGGTTGAGATACGTGGCGTATGACTCCCGTACGTAGTCCGGTGCCGCCGCAATCTCCTCGGGAGAAGAGCCTGCATGGAAGTGGGCGTTTTTCTGTATCAGATAGGCGTTCGCCGAGAGATTCTCCCGTTCGAATGGCGAGATTACGAGCCGCCACCGGTCGTCTCGGATCGAGAATTGCTGGCCATAGATCACCGGTGCAGAGCCGTTGGTAACCGCGACGATGTATTCGTGGTGATCATCATTCCCGCCTGCAAGCAGCCCCTGCAGCGGCTTCCCTGGAAGCCGTGTCGGCTGTTCAATATCACACGCCTCCAGCACCGTCGGCAGAATGTCGATTGACGAGACCAGGCCGGTCGGACGGTGCCCTGGCTTTGCGTGCCCGGGCCAGCGGACAATCATCGGAATCTTGAGCCCGGCTTCATAGACCGACGTCTTCCCGCGCGAGAACTGCGCCCCGTGGTCTCCGATGTAGATCACCAGTGTCTCATCCGCTTTGCCGGATTCATCCAGCTCCTTCATGAGGAGCCCGATGCCCGTGTCGAGTCGAGACAGACAGTTGTAGTAGTTCGCAGCAAACTCCCGGATGCGCGGCGAGTCGGCTCCGACCCAGGGCATCGCCTTCACGTCATCGCCTGTGAGGGGATTTCTGGGAAGACCGTGCTGCTCTTTGATCAGCGGAAAATGGGCATCTGAGTAGTTCACCGACATCACAAACGGCTGATCCGACTCATTGAAGAACTCCGCCGCCTTGTCGGCCACGTTGAACACATTGCGGCCCGTGAAGGTCGTGTCGGATGTCCTGTGATGCCGGAAGTCGAACGGGAACGCACTTTCTGGGTTCACGTGCAGCTTGCCCATGATTCCTGTCCGATAGCCCGCCCCTTTTAAGATGCTGAAAAGGTTCGGCAGCTCACCGTACATCGCGTACTTATGCGTCGCGAGGCCGATCTGGCCGTTCTGGTGCGGATAGAGGCCGGTCAGGAAGCAGGCTCTTGATGGACTGCAGACGGAGTAAGGCACGTAGGCGCGTTCGAACAGAACGCCCTGCCTCGCCAGCCGGTCCAGATGGTGAGTCTGGGCGTAGGGATCTCCGTAGCAGCCGAGCTCAGGTCCGTTGTCCTCGCTGACGATCAGCAGGATATTCGGCGGGGCTGGCTTCTGAGCGACTAAGGCTGCCGGGAAGATCACAGATTAATTATGGCTCGCCCACTCAGGTCCCGGGCCCCGCGTCTAAGCGACCCACCCACTTGAGGGGTAGATTCAGCCCCATGAAGAACCAGTACTTTGGCGACGTCAATGACTACAGAAAGTATGGACTGCTTAGAGTGATTCAGCGAACCTCCGGAATGTCGATCGGAGTCTGCTGGATGCTCACTGAGGGAGATGCGACTGGCCAAGGGGAGAACCGAGGCTTTTTGAAGGAACCTCTGAAATGGAGGCACCACGATTCCGAGCTGTTCGACAGTCTGCAGAAATTAGACAACGAAGGCATCGAACGAACTACAGAACTAGCCCGTGCCTGGAATCTCATTCCAAAGGCCACTTACTTCCAATCACTGCTGACGGATGACGCAGGGCAGCGAGAGACCTACATGGCAGAGGCGGCGGCGGCCTTGAAGGCCACTGATCTCGTTTTCTTCGACCCAGACACTGGACTCGCTCGCAAGAGCGTATCGCGAGGAAGGAGTGGGTCCAGCAGATACATCTTCTGGGACGAGGTGGCAACAGCCTATGGCGAAGGGCACAGCATCGTCATCTACCAGCACTTCCCGCACGAGAAGCGACCCACGGTCGTTTCCTCGTTGATGGAGCAAGCCTGTCTGAATCTCGGCGCAAAAACGGTTGACGTACTAGCGACGAGCAACGTCGCATTCCTGATGGCCCATCAACCGCATCGACCCAGTTTCAGAGCGACTCTCCGGGCTTCCCTGTCTGATGCATGGCGGGGCGAATTCAAATGGAGCTGCTTAGAAGTCTAAGCAGCTGTCGCCCAGCACTTCATCGAGCGCTTCAATCATGCGATCAGCATCCTCTGCCCCAAATACCATCGGCGGCTTGATCTTCAGCACGTTGTGCATCGGCCCATCGGTGCTCATCAGGATCTCCATGCCTCGGAGGCGGTTGATGATGTAGTCAGCCTCGTCTGCAGCTGGCTCTTTGGACGCACGATCCTTCACCAATTCGACGCCGATAAAGAGGCCGGATCCGCGCACATCGCCAATCAGCGCGTGCTTGTCCTTCAGCGCTCGAAGCCCGGCCATCAGATGCTCACCAACTTCAAGCGCATGATCCTGCAGGCCTTCATCCTGAATCACATCCAGTACAGCCGAGCCGATGGCGCACGAGACCGGGTTGCCTCCAAAAGTGTTGAAGTACTCCATCCCGTTGGCAAAGGCGTCGGCGATCTTACGCGTCGTCACGACAGCCCCCAGCGGATGACCGTTCCCGATCGGCTTGCCCAGCGTCACGATATCCGGCACGACACCCTGCGTCTGGAACGCCCAGAAGTGCGATCCAGCCCGCCCAAACCCGGTCTGGACCTCGTCGGCGATGCAGACAGCTCGGGCATTTCTGGCATGAGTAAAGCCTGCCTCTAGATATCCGTCCGGGAGGCAAATCTGCCCGCCGCAGCCGAGCATCGATTCGGCGATGAACGCTGCCACCCTGCGTCCTTCGCATTGCGCCCTCACATCATCTGCGAATTGGGCAGCTGACTTGTTGACTCGGTACGCATCGGGCATCTCGGCGATGTGGACGTGGTCCGGCTTGCCTCGCCCACCCGCCGCGTTGAACTTGTAGGGGCTGATGTCGATCAGCGATGAAGTGTTGCCGTGGTAGGCGTTGTCCAGCACGACGATGCCCTTATTGCCTGTGTATGTACGGGCAAGGCGCAGGGCCAGCTCATTCGCCTCGCTGCCGCTGCAGACGAGGAAAACGACCTCCAGATCATCTGGGAATGTCGCCAGGAGCTTCTCTGAGTACGCGACGATGTTGTCATGCAAGTAGCGTGTGTTTGTATTGAGAACCGCCATCTGCCCCTGACCCGCCTCCACCACTTTTGGGTGGCAATGGCCGACGTGGCAGACATTGTTCACGCAGTCCAGATACGGGTGCCCATTCTCATCATAGAGGTGCTGGCCGATGCCTCGCACTATCTTCAGCGGCTCGTCGTACGAGATGCTGAGCGATGGGCCGAGGTGGTCGGTGCGCTCTTCCAGCAGCGTGTTTTTGTCTCTGGTTTCATCAGCCAGAAGCTCTCTGGGAACGCCGAGAATCACGTTGGGATCGGGGCAGATGCTCTTCCATATCTCAAGTTCGCTGGCATAGACTACGCCGGGGAAATTCCCGCTGCCGTCCATCTCCCTGAAGAAGCTGGGGAGTATCTGGAAGTGCAGATGCGGCGGCCAGCCGCCATTGACATCCTCGGAGCCGAATTCAGCGATCTTCTCTCCTCGTGTGACTGTGTCTCCCGGCGAGTGCATCGCGAGCGACTCACGGCTGAGATGGCCGTACAGCGTGGCGAACTTCGTGCCATCAGGAAGCTCGTGCTCTAGGATAATCGTCGGGCCGTAGTCAAGCTTAATGTCGTTGTCAACCTGGGAGACGATCACGCCATCCAAGGGAGCGAGGGCTGCAGTGCCCGCTGGCCCACCGACATCCATGCCAATGTGGATCGTCCGCCGCTCGCCTGCGCCCTGGAACTCATCGGATTGGTAGATCAGCCTCGGCTCTGCGTAGCGGCCAATCCCCCAGCCTTGATCCTCTTCAGCGAAGGTGTGCGGACTGTTGGGGAGGGCCATCTCCAAGCTGCCGGGCGAAAGATCAAAGACGAGCAGCTTGTCCCGCTTGAAGTCAGCCTCGACGACGTTTCCACAGCCATTCTCAGCCAGCCAAGCAACGGCGCGAGTTGTCTCAGGGTGAGGGTCAAATCCACAGGCCTGCCTCAAAGCTGCCTCGGCAAAAGAACTCGAAATCGGCTCCAGCTCTCTCAGAAGCTCAAGAGCCCGCCGCTCATGGACAGATACGTACTCGTTGTCAGGCTCATCCAGTCGAGATCGGACCGCAAAACAGGCGCTCATGCAAAGCCGCAGCCTGACCAAATCAAGGATAACGGGGAGCTCTTCTTCCAGCAGTGCGAACTCAGAATGGAATCCTGCGGTGACAGCTGCGATCGTCGCCAAGGGGCGCTTCTTGTCCATCGCCGCGTAGGCGGCCGTGATCGCAACGTCGGCGATAGTCAGCGTCTGCATCGTGTCGCCAAAGTCAAAGACACCAGAAATCCTCTGGCCCGCGGTCGACTCGGCGACCAGCACGTTGTAGTCGTTCGGGTCGTTGTGAACGACGCTCTTCCTAAGGTTCTCCAGCCTCATGAAGAACGCACTGTCGAGCCTCTTCGTGAGCTCGCGGACCCTCCTGGCGTCATCAGAATCGAGCATGGCGAGCATCTGGTCTGTGACAAAACCCTGCCCTTTCAGCAGATCCCACTCGTAGTCCTGCTGCATATGGGGGTGGGTAAATCCGTCGAGCGCAGCGGCTGCTTCCCCCATCGTCCGGCCGAGGTCATGCATCAAAGAAAGGGACTGTGGTGAGACATCGAATAGAAGCCGCCCCGGCACAAATGTGAGCAGCCTCGCCATGAACTCCTGGCCGCCCTGGGGGATCGTGATGATGCGTTCTCCGTCCTTGCTGGTCAGGGCCCGTGGCACTTCAAAACTGCACCCTGCCAGCTTTGCCATCACTGCCGTCTCCAGCTCAAGCCAGCCGCGTGTCTCACCCTGATATGAGATCTTCAGCGTGTACTGTGCGCCGCCTGAATCGATGCGGAAATTCTGGTCATCGTAGCTGACCAGTTCGACCGCCGAGCCGGTGATCCCATACCGCTCGCTGACGGTCCTCTCGGCTTCTGCTGGACTGAACTTTGGCCTGGTGCTGGACAAGTTGCGATTCTACTTCTCAGGCTCATCAATCGAAGAGCGTTTGCTGGATCTTCTGGAACAGCTCACCGTGCTGGTCCATGCTGAAAGTGTCGGCTGAGTCCCAGTCGTACATCCAGATCGGCTTCGTCTTGAGGCCCTCCGGTTCGAAATCAAATCTCGGGAAGACGTGCGCGTGCAGCGCCGGCTCCAGGTTTCCGAGCATCTCGTAGTTGATGCGGGTCGCTTTCGTGACTTGGAGCACAACCTCGCCCAGGTCGGCCATATCATCCAGGAACTGGCATCGGTCTGTTCCCTGCAGTGCGTGTAGGTGGGGCACGACGGGGTCCGGGAGCAGCAGACAGTAGCCAGGAATCACCTGTATCTGCCCCATGATCACCCAGCCTGACTTGACCTGGCCGACGCAGGAGGGGTGCGTGCCTTCTCGGCAAGCATCGACCATTCGGTGGATGGCTGTCATGGCGTCATTGTACAGCCTCCTGTGCCCGGCGGCTAATAAGTCGCGCAGCCGTTCAAATTAGGCCGCTTCCCCGGTAGCCTGAGACCAGCCCTGCTTCCAATACCCAGGGGCGTTTCTAACAGATCAACGCCAATCCACCTGCAGTACATCAATGAAACAACGATCTGCGATTGAGGACCACACCTAAATTGGACCGCCGGACAAAGTCTATTTTGGCGATTCTGAGCGGCCTGTTCCTGCTGCCCTCATTATTCGGGTTGCCCCACACGTTCGCCTATATTTCCGTGGCCTTTGGCTCTATTGCAACGGTGCGTTCAGCGTGGCGGACGCTCCGTGACAAAGACCTCGATGTCAATGTGCTCATGGTCTTGGCTGCCCTGGGCTCTGTGCTGCTGGGCATGCCGATTGAGGCTGCAGTTCTCCTGTTCCTTTTTACTCTGGCAGGAGCCTTGGAGTCGTTCGCAATGGCACGAACGGAATCTGCGATCGAGGCGCTGATCAAGCTTAGGCCAAACCGCGTCATCTTGGTCACGAATGGGCTTGATTCCGAGGTTCCCATCGAGGAGATCACTAAGGGCGACTACGTGCGTGTTCCGGCATTCGAGCCAATCCCGGTCGATGGGCTCGTGCTGGAAGGCGTCAGCTCAATCGACAGGTCCGCCATGACTGGAGAGTCTGAGCCCACCCGTGCAGAGCCAGGGACACAGGTCCTGGCGGGGACTCAAAACCTTGAGGGCGGTCTGCTGCTGCAGTCCGAATCGTCTGGGGAAGACTCTGCTTTGGAAAAGATCGTCAGGCTGGTTCAAGATGCTCAGGAGAGCAATGGGCGCGCCAGGCAGATCAGCTCTTGGTTCGGTCGGCCATACACGATCTTTGTCATCGCCGCCTTCCTCTTTTCGCTGGCGCTCCGAATGCTGATCGGCCAGGATTTCGATCGCGCCATCTTTGCATCCATTACATTATTCGTGGCGCTGAGTCCGTGCGCTGTCGTCATTGCGTCACCAGCAGCTTCGCTGAGTGCCATTGCATGGGGTGCTCGAAATGGTCTGCTGATTCGTGGTGCAGACCGGCTGGAGGCGATGAACAGAGTGACCGCGCTGGTTTTAGACAAGACTGGAACGCTTACGGCAGGCAGACCTGAGTTGACAGCCATCTGCCTCCAATCACATGCCAATCACAAATGCACGTGCACGCCAGAAGAGGGCTTTTCAGCAGAGCAGCTGGAGTTGCTTGCCTTGGCAGCCGCGGCTGAACAGCACTCGCCCCACCCCTTCGGCATGGCGATTCTTCGCGCGGCGGAGAACCATGAGCTTGAGCTGAAACAGCCAGAGCAAGTCAGCAGTGAGCCTGGTCTGGGAGTCACGGCACTGGTCGGCAATCGGACGATCAGAGTGGGCCAGGCAAAGATGTTTGAGATCAATGAACTGCCTGCTTCCATTCATGATCGTCTCGCATTGCTTGAACAGGAAGGCCTGACTGTCGCGGTCGTGCAGGCTGAAGACACATGGGCTCTTCTCGGCTGCAGAGATAGAGTCAGGCCTGAAGCAGCTGCAATGATGGAAGATGTTAAGGGGCTCGGTGTGACAAGGATTGAGCTCCTGACAGGAGATACGCCGAAGGCGGCGGAATCAGCCGCCG
>JALGYA010000008.1 GCA_029824475.1 Fimbriimonadia bacterium
TGATTGGCATCATTATGGGAGTGCTCGGAGTTTTCGCTCCCAAGTGGATCCGCATTCCGGTGCTGAGGCTTACGGACGCCATGTTCGCATTCCCCGATCTCCTTCTGGCGATCCTGATCATCGGTGTCGCTGGGCTGGGGATGAAGCCTGTGATCATCGCTCTGGCCATCACTGCTTGGCCGGCGGTGGCGCGCCTTGTGCGCACCCAGGTCGCGAGCCTCAAGGACCGCGAATTTGTGGTGGCCTCGCAGGCGCTCGGCGCAAAAACCGGCTACATGGTGGTGCGGCACATCCTCCCTCATTTGTGGGGAATCCTCTTGGCCGTTTCGATGGTCGATCTTGCAGCGGTGATCCTGGCTGAAAGCTCGTTGAGCTTCCTCGGCATCGGCGTTCAGGCCCCCATGCCGAGCTGGGGCAGCATGATCAACAGCGCCCGTGAGCAGATGGTGAGCCATCCGATCATGATGCTCTGGCCTTGTCTGTTCCTCAGCGCTTCAATCTTCGCACTCAACTTTGTGGGCGACGGCCTGCGAGAGCTGGCCGATCCAAAGTCAGACGTGAACTGAACCTAGCCGGTCCAGTTTTGAATCACTGAGATCGCTGCGTCGAGCTGACTGTCTGATCCAGGCAGACCCATAATGGGTGAGTTTGAGATGTCCAACTCCATCTCTACATCGGGCTTCAAGCCGCCAGAAACATAGCCACCGTCCTCATCGACAACCCTTGAGATGTCGAGCTGGTTGGGAAGAAGATACTTGGCGATTGTGATCTTGGCGCTGGAGCCTTCGACGAGTGGAATCACGTTCTGGACCGAGGCTTTGCCATAGCTGTGATCCCCGACAAGAACCGCGAGGCCGTGCTGCTGCAGGGCACCAGCGAAGATCTCTGAGGCGCTGGCAGATTCACCATTGATCAGGATGACTGTCGGGCCCTTCCAGTTGAGCGTCTTGCCGCGCTTGGCTCTCAGTTCAGCCTGCTTGCCCGATCGGTCCACGACGCTGACGATGAGGTCACCGTCGAGGAAGAGACTCAGCATCTCCTCCACGGTGTCAAGAAGACCGCCTGGGTTGCCTCGCAAGTCGATGATGAGTCCATCTGGACCGGGCTTGATGGCTTCTCGGACAGAGTCTCTGAACTGCTGGGGAGTCGTCTCAGCGAATCCGGAGACGACTACGTAGCCGATATTGAGCTCTTCTAGCCCCAACGATTCTGCCGTCGGAATGATGACCCTTGCGCGGCGGATCGGAATGTTGATCGGCCGCTCTTCGCCCTGCCTCAAGACACGGAGCCGGACTAGCGTGCCTTCCTTGCCCAAGATGCCATCGACGATGTCTGTGACGCTCTTGCCGACACTTGGCTCGCCGTCCACAGCGATCACGACATCGCCGATTCTGAGGCCAGCCTTTTCAGCGGGGAATCCCTTGAAGACGACCGCTATCTGGGCCCCTAGTTCGTGCGGCCCGAGCCGCGCGCCGATGCCTGTGTAGTCGCCACGCGTATCGATTGCGAAGCTCTCGGCTGTCACCGGCTCCAGGAACAGAGTGTGAGGATCGCCCAACGCGCCGAAGAGCCCCTGCATCGCCGCATACTTGAGTCGGTCAGGGTTCGCCTTGCGATAAGAACGGGCCTGGATGAGGCCGTAATGATCTCGGAATATTTCGGTCGGTGTTTTGCTGACCGACCCTCCGACCGCGAGGGATTTGAAGGCTTTGTATGAAGGAGTCCGACCGTGAAGAACGTCCTTCAGGGCGAAGCCGGCACAGAAGGCCGCAAACACGAGGAGCAGGATGCCGCCGAAGCGGATGAACTGCTTCACGATGCGTCCTCCTCATTGGCATACGGCCGGTAAAGGCCGGTGCCGAGCTGATATCCATCGCCAGTGACCAGCTTGACTGTCTCAACCCATATCGGCTGCCCAGACATCTCCCTGCCTTGGAGTTGTGCGCCGGCATGTGCGCTGAGTGCTAGAGCAAGGATTTCGGAGACGCCGCTGGTGGTCTCGTCCACTAGCAGTGTGATATTCGGAGAGTCTTGGGTTCCGGTTTCAACAGTCAGAGTAGATCGGACTTTCCCTGCGGAATCGAGCAGAGCTCCTGCCTCCCCAGCCGGGAGAAGGACTTCGAGCACAGCGAGCAGTTCATCCGTGGACCCTGAAACCGGACCTCGCAAGTCCAAAACTAAGTCGTTGGATGTGTTGAGCTGCTTTCGAAGGGCATCGGCGGCGCCTTCAATGAGCGAGAGCCGGAGTGCATTGCCGATCGGTTCGAGCGGCTTGATCGCCTGCTTCGCGCGGACGAGAGTCTTGGTCACCTCCTCATCTTGGGCGGTGAGAATTCCGACGACGACCTCGCCCGATGTCCCTGTCGTGAGGACCTCATCGACACGCTCGGGCGTCATTCGTTTATCGGCCTTGTCTGCGAGTTCCTGACGGATTTTGGTCAGCTCAGACTCGTCAATCTCTCCGTTCAGGACCCGCTGATTGATGGCGCGGATGCGCCGGACTTCCATCGGCGTAATCACGAAGAAATCGCCAACCTGAACGATCCTATCTCCTGGCTGGATGCCCTGTGCGGCGGCGCTGCTGCCGGGGATGACGGATGAGACGACGACTTCCGGGATCAGGAGCGCTGTGTCCATCGGCTCGTTGGCGGTTTCTCTAGCACTGGGATCGCTGAATGACTGAAGTTTGGCAAGCGCCTCCGGGTCGAAGCGGAGATAGATCTCCAGACCCACGCCTTCAAACTGCCCCGACTGGCGCTTGTGGAGGGCTTGGAACTGCTCTTTGTTGAAAAAGTTGGAATGCGGATCCGCGAGGCTTAGGATCATGCCTCTGACGGCGCCGGATGAGAAGACCAGGCTGTCAGGAACGGGATTGACGTAGTTAGCGTCGATCAGCTGCGTGAGTTTGTAGAACAGCTCGCTGGGAGGAATCGTGGCTTCGGTCGAGTTCGAGGCCACGAAGCCTGTCATTGAGGCGACTGGCCGATTGCTCAGCTCAATGCCTGGGCCAACCTCAAGCCGTTGCCGCGTGAGGATTCCTGCGCCCACAGCCCCGGCCATACCGAGAATGACCGCCGCACTTGTGAGGCTCCTTGCTCCGTCCTTCATCTCCACTACTCTCTACCGATTCGACCTGCTCGTCGTTCCGCCATCAAGACCACCGGCGGCCGCTTTTACTTTCGCATCGGTGCTCGCCTGGAGCCTTGTGCGTACATCTGCAGGCAGGTCAACTTTGCCCTTCTTCGCGAGTTCGATCAGGGCGAGTTGGACGGATGTACTGGGGTCGGTGAACGTGTTCTGGATTTCGCCTGCCTGGGTCTTGTCCGGTTGTGCGGCGAAGGCGTTGAGCGCGGCCACCCTGACTCGCTCATCCTGGTCGATGACGGCCCTCTGGAGAGCGGGTCTGTAGTGGGTTTTTCCACGTTTGGCCATCTCTGTCAGCACCTGGATTCGGACGCTGACTGATTCGTCGCGGACGCTGCGCATCGCGTCACTGCGCACGACTGTGTCCTCTGAGTCGAGCAGGCGGCTGTAGCTGGCAGCGCGTGTCCGCTGGCTCGGGTCATTGACAGCGATCCAGAGGAGCTTTCGTTCCGCGTAAGGGTTGAGTTTTGTCGCCGCCACTTTGGCGAATCTGACTCTTGGATCAGGGTCTGGGAGAGCGAATAGGAAGAGTGGGCTCTGGTCAGCGCTGGAGGCTGCGATCGCCTGGGCGGCGGCTCGGCGGAGCCGCCAGCTGGGACGGGCCAGAAGCGGGCCAAGCCTTGCAGGTGGGAGCAGATCTGGTTTTCCGGTTCTCAAAGCGTCGCAGGCGAATCGGCGCGAGTGGTCTAGGCCGCTTGTGGTGACAACATTCGCAATCGCCTGCCAGGACGCTTCAGTGTCTTGGTGCTTGAGGGCTTCGATGGCGAGCCAGGCCTCAGCGGCGCTCGCGTTGCCGAGCATCGGCAGGAGGGCGGGAACTGCATCGGCGTGTGTTGCACGGGTGAGGAGGGAAGCGGCCGCGAGGCGATCCTCGCGCTGCTCGCTGGCGAGAAGAGTTGAAACTGTCACCCAATCAGCGCCTGAGAGAACTCCGGATAGCCCAGCAAGGCTCGCTCTGGCCGGGGCGGTGGCAAGGGGTGTGGCCTGTCCATTAGCCTGTGCGACAAGGGGGGAGATGTCCAGGCTGAGGGGTCCGTGCCCTTTCACGTCGAAGTAATAACCATTCGGATTGGTGCTGAGCCAAATCTGGTGAATCGGCTCCGCCGTGAGACTCCGAAGATCGACGAGGGCTGACTGCCATTCGCCGTCGACTGGCAGGTTTAGATCAATGGACTTAGCTGAAGGCGTTTCCAGCTCGCTCGGATGAGGAACGCTGCCATTGAACGAAATGTAGCCCATCAAGAGCCCTTTCTCGTTGAAGAGCCGCATTCCAACTGCGTGCTGGGTCTCCAGTCGAGCCCTTATCCGCAGCATCGGTGTCTTGCTTGGATCGATCGCCTGATCGCCGTTCTTTGAATCGAGCAGCGGAGAATATGTGATCGATGCATCTGAGCTGGACGTGATTCGGAAGAAGTCTCCTGCCGGCCCGCCTGCCATCTGCTCCTTCGACAAGAGCTTTACGCCCGGAGACTTGAGAAAGCTGAATAAGTGTGCGGCCAAGCTGCCTGCACTCTGACGATCTAAGCTGAAGAAGCCGTTAACTTGAATCCGCATTCCATCGACGACCGAGTCACTGCTGAGATTCGTTCTCAGGGGATGGATGACGTAGAGCTCGTCATAGGGTCCCAGGGGCGCACCCTGGTCGATCTCGAATGGATCGGAGTTGACTTTTGGCAGGGTGTCCAGCTCCACTAAGTCCCTGATGAGCTGCTCATTTAGGCCGTCGGTGGTCGTGACAATCGGCTCGTAATCTGCAACGACATCGACTTTGACATTCGCCCCATCACCCAAGGCAGCCTGTCGCCGCTCACGCATGATCTCAGCCGCTTCACGGATGAGATCCATGTCGTCTTCGAGAATAAAGCCACGACGCAGAAACACGCTGTCAGGCGAGTCGGCTTGGATAATCTGCCCTGTCGTATAGACGACCACTTTGATCGCCAGATCTTTGGTTTGAGGCGGCGTCGTTGCCAGCCCCAGCACAAACGCAAGGCCTGCGGAAATCATGGGCCTATTCTAGTCGATTATCGGGCCGCTGATATCCCCATTCAGCGCTTCAGCAGGGCTGCCTCAGCATTGACTCGATCCACCCAGGCCAGCAGCGCCTTGGACATGCTGGCCGCACGATCGGGCTGGTCCTCGCTCAGGTCGGTCGTTTCGCCTGGATCTTCCTCAAGATCATACAGCTCCCATTCGTCGCCACCCACGCCATACAGCTTGAAGCGGCCCTCATGCCAGGCGTACTGGCGAGTGGTGGGGTCCGCGTCGTACTTGACTCCGCGCTGCGGGGAGACGAAGCCGATCGGCGAAAGCCGTACAGCCCGGTCTCCTGTGAGAATCGGAAGAACGCTGACGCCGTCGAGCTCTTTTTGACCCTCTGGCTGTCGCACTCCGGCAGCTTCTAATAGAGTCGGATAAAAGTCGCTTGTCGTCATCGGCTGGTCGATGATCCGGCCGCCCTCAAAGCCTTCCGGCCAGCTCACGATAGCCGGAACACGGACACCGCCCTCCAGCAGCTCAGCCTTCTTTCCTCGGAAGGGGCCGGCGGAGTTGAAGTCATGGATGTAGCTTGGACCGTTGTCTGAGCAGAACCAGAGGATCGTGTTGTCCGTGATTCCGATCCGCTCCAAGTGGGCCCGCAGCCTGCCAATCTGGCGGTCCATGGCTGTGAGAGTGCCGTACCAGTGCTGCTCCTCCATGGAGAGGTCTGAATAGAGGGCACGGTCCTCATCTCCTGCGACCAGCGGCGTGTGGACCGCATGGAACCAGATCTGCGCGTAGAAAGGGCCGCCGACCGCAAACTCGCCATCGATCCACTTGAGTGCACGATCCATGATGATCTCTGAGTCATCGCCTTCCAGCCACTCGTCGACCATCTGGCCGTCTTCGGTCCAGTAGTGGTCGCGCCAGCGGAAGCCGCCTTCGCGCTGCCCCAGTGCCGTCGGCTCTGTCTGCAGGTGCCGATAGTCGTCAGTCCCGTAATCTCCGCCCAAGTAGTAGTAGGGGTTGTAGGTGGGCATCATCGACTCGGTTGCGAAGGAGGCATCGAAGCCGTTGAGCCAAGGCGGGGAGTAGGCTTCTGGCCGGGCCAGGTCACCCTCGAAATAGCTCTGGTTGACAGTTCGTGAGAGTTCGCCAACATGCCACTTGCCGAAGTGTCCTGTGGCGTAGCCAGCATCCTTCAGGACCTCTGTAATCGTCTGCTCATCTCGGGAGACGAATCCGTCACCCGCCCACGGCACACCTACTCGGAAGGGGTGACGACCCGTCAGGCAGCTTGCTCGGGTGGGAGAGCAGACCGGCGCGGCCGCATAGAATCTGTCCAGTCGAACTCCTTCTGAGGAGAAGGCATCAAGGAAGGGCGTTTGTGCAATAGGATTTCCGTTGTAGCCGACATCTCCCCAGCCCTGATCGTCCGCCATCACCATGATGATGTTGGGGCGAGTTTCCTTTGCCACGGTGGGATCAGCGCTTGTGTTGCTCGACTCTTCGCTGCTGCACCCGACAGCGACAATCGAAAAAGCGAGTGGCAGTGCCGCTGCCCAGGGCGTCTGTCTCTTGTCAATGTTCAACTGAATGCTCCGTGCGTGAGAGATGTGCTTGCTTGGATTGTGTCACGAACGGCGCGTTCATTCCACAACTCCTGCAGACATAAAAAGGGACACGCTTGGCGATGCCAAGCGTGTCCCTTTGATCAGTTCGGCTGCTAGTCGAAGATTCGGATGTCGAACTCAGACGTTGCGTGCCCATCACCACGTGTGAGCCCGAGCGACTCGCGGCTGCCGATTCCCGACATGTCTTCCGGAATCTGCTTGATGATGTCGACGACGACCTTGCGGGCGTTGTCGGCGTTCTTCTGGAAGACCTCAAGCACGCTATGAGCTGTGACCGCATCCGTATTGCCGGCCACTCCACTGTCGTAATCCGTGACGAGCGAGATGTTGACCACGCCCATGCCGAGCTCGTGGCAGAGGTAAGCCTCGGGGTACTGGGTCATGTTGATGATCTCCCAGCCCATGCTGCTGAACCACGCCGACTCCGCTTTGGTGGAGAATCGCGGCCCGTTGCAGACCACCACTGTCCCGGACTTGTGCAGCGCGATTCCGTGACTCTCAATCACATTGGCTGCGATCGACCGCAGTGTGTCGTCGTACATGTCCGCGGGGGAGAAGTGAGCTGTGATCGGTCCATCATAAAACGTGTCTGCGCGGCCTTTGGTGCGGTCGATAAACTGGTCAGCCAGTACGAAAGAACCCGGTGCGATGTGGCTCTGAAGCGAGCCGACGGCGCAGGGGCTGATCACAGCCTTGACTCCCAGCTTGTGAAAAGCCCAAACGTTGGCTCTGTAGTTAACCTTGTGTGGCGGGATCGTGTGGCCGCGCCCGTGGCGGGGAAGGAAGACGACGCGTCGGCCTTCGACTTCGGCGAGCATCACGGCGTCGCTGGGAGGGCCGTAGGGTGTGTCGACCTTGACTTCTTCGACGTTCTCGAGAAGGCTATAGAGTCCTGAGCCGCCAAATACGCCAATTTCAGCTGTTGCCACTAGGCCTGCCCCTCGGCAATCGCAGCTGCGTTGGCGAGCCCGGAAGATAGGCCGTCCATGAGCGTGTGAATTCTGCTGGCTGTCCTCAGCAGGACATCGGCTTCGACATCAAAAACGAGCCGGTTCTTGACAGCGCTGACTCCTGCAAATCGTGGGTCTTCAAGAATACGGGCGCCCTGGCCATCGCTGAAGATGATCTGTGGATCTTGCACGAGGAGATTCTCGGCTTGGATCGTGGCGAAGCGGTCCGATTCGGGTCCACGGAGGTCGCCTCCGATCTCGGCCATAAGGCCGGCGAGGAACGACTCTGTGCCTGCAGCCATGTATTCACTGCCTGGACTGCCGATCATGATCGAGACACGGGGCGGAGTCTTTCCGGCCATCATGCCTCGAGCCTTTTCCCTGGCTGCGTAAATCTCATCGGCGAATGCTGATGCTCTCAATTCACCGCTGGTCTTTGCGCCGAGCCGGTAGGCGTAGTCCACGACACCATCGACGTCATAAGCCTCCATGGCGAGCAGCTCAAAGCCCTGATCACGCAGCGGCTTGATCTGGTCCTCGGAGTAGAGCAGCGCGTCGTAGACGATCAGGCTCGGTTTGAGCTCGGTAATCTGCTCGTAGTCGATGACCGTGTTTTTGACGACGATTGGCCGCTTGTCAATCCACGCAGAAGGGTAGTTGCAGGCATCCGACCAGCCGAGGAAGCTCTTGTAGGCGCCTACTTTTCCGTAGATTTCTGATGTGCCCGGTGAAAGGCTGAGTACGCTGACCACCGTCGTATTCGGCGTACTGGTCGATTCGTTGACTTCTGGATCTGTCGAACATCCAGCTGCCAGCAAGCTCACTGCTGCGGCCAGAGCGGCCCAAGGTCTGATCATCCTAGTGATTCTGACGCATTTTAGGGGGTGAATCTATCCCAGGACCCGTTGAAGGCCCAGTGGCTGGGGTACCTTTGTTCAGCCAACGCAGGGGTATAGCTCAGTTGGTAGAGCGACGGTCTCCAAAACCGTAGGTCGCGGGTTCAAATCCTGTTGCCCCTGCCATTTCAATTTCAACGGTCCTCCAGATGTTCTGGAGGACCGTTTTTGGTTTCTGTGCTCTTCTCATGAATGAGAATTGGCCCGTTTGCCGTATGATGAAGCGAGGGCCACGCCCTGCCACAAGGTGAACCATGAAGAATTTCCTGTCTTTACTGCTGATTTCGTCACTGCTTCTCGTCGGATGCGCCAAGAGTGAGGAGGCATCGACAACCGCCGTGCCGGAGAAGCCTGCTGAAACGGCCGTCACTCCTGAACCAATCGAAGAGTCCGAACCCATCGTTATGCTCACGGCTGACAACCCCGCCAGCATGAGCGACATGGCCGGAAGCTGGACAGGCGAAATAGACTTTCCCGAAGAGCTCATCGAAGGCATGAAGCAGATGATGTCTGGCATGGCCGAGGCGATGGGCGGCACACAGGACGGGAAGACGGCTGATGAACTCAAGCAGGATCTCGACGAAAAGATGGGCGATGACCCGTTCGCTGACGCGAAGATCACCATGGAGCTGCGCGAGGATGGAACCTGCACACTGCACGACGATGGCACCGAAGGAAACTCGGAAGAGAGCACTTGGAGCCTGAATGACGACGGCACTGTTCTCACGGTCGTGACTCCCGCCAAAGAAGGCGAGGTCGGAAACATGATGCCCGACATGGTTCTGGGGATCTCAGAAGACATGGACACGATGCAGTTCGCCGAGGCTCAGATGGGCTTCGAGATGAAGATCACGTTCACTCGGGACTGAGCCTGGCTGCCTGGGGCGAAGGTGAATCATGAAAGGGCTAGTTTTTCTAGTGATCACGGCGTCGGCACTACTCGTCGGCTGCGGCAAGACGGAGCCTGTGGCCAAGTTGGCTTCGGATGGCGGGCTGGAAAGCGAAATCGCATTCAAGGCCTCTGAAGACCCCACCACGATGAAGGAGATGGCGGGCAGCTGGACCGGCACAATGGTCGCTCCTGGGATGGAGGCGATGGTGAAGGAGATGGCCGTTGGTACTGCCGAGATATTCGAGTCTTTCGGGGGCGAGGAAAACGCCAAGTCCACTGAGGAGCTTGAGCAGGACCTGGAAGAGGAGTTGAAAAACATGAAGTTCTTGCTGGAGCTGCGGGCCAATGGGACATGCACATCAACCAGCAGCGGCCGGATGTACCAGCCAACCCACGGAAGCTGGTCCCTGAGCGAGGATGGGACAAAGCTCCTTCTCATTGAGAATCCGACATCAAAGACGTTTGAACAGGTCGATGGGAAGATGCAGGCGGTGTCTCAAGAGTTGGAATTTCAGATTTCGCCGGATAGGAACACCTTTCAACTCCACGACGTGGACGAATTCGTTGGGGAAGTCACGATGACTTACACTCGCGACTGAACAGCCGCAGCTCAAGTGCCGTTCGGCTCGTCTAGGCTTCAAACAGGCTCATGAGTTACTAGGTGATTTCACTTCCGGTCCTGCTGATCGCTGCTGTGGTTGTAATTGGAGTTGTGGTTGCCGCTGTGTGCTTCCTGGTCTTCGGTTCGAAGAAGCGCTGAGCGCGGCTGATCGGGCACACGGTAACGGAGTCTCCGGCCGCGGATGTTGATCGAATCCTGTTTGCTAAATAGATGGGATTGAAGACTGTAGGATTGGGGTTGTTTGTGGCAGCCACGTTCGCCGTCGCTTTCGGCTGTGGCAAGGATAACGGCTCTGAATCCCAGGTTGACATTGATGCGCTGGTCGCTGACTTTCAGCCTCTTGCTTCCGGGAGTTCAGTCACAGCGGGAGAGATGGTCGGGGTCTACACTGGCTATAACGGACCCAACAAGAAGCTTGCCGATGACTTGAAGTCCAAGGTCGACTTATCGGACGTGCCTGAGGATGAAGCCTGGATGATGCCGTGGGAGGTTCAAGGCACAAAGTTGGACCTGCGGGCAGATGGGACAGCGATAACTGTAATAACCAAAGTGTCAGGCGAGACGCCGCCAGCACCGGAAGCTCCGTCAATCTCGACATGGCGGCTCAGCTCCGGAGGGCGAGCTCTGATTGTCGACCACGGGGACGACTTGACGATCAACTACATGATCTCCTCCGACAAGAAGACGCTCATGCACAGTCTTGACTGGTCTTTCGGCACCGGTTCTGGCATGAAGTCGTATGAGATTGTCACTCGTGACTAGGCAGGCTGTAGCCGCTCGCCTAGGAAACCTGTGAGCATTGAATTTCACTTAGATCAGTCATAATCGCCTCTATGGTGGGAGGTTTCTTTTGACGAGGGTTCGTAAGCTTGCCACTGCTTTCTTTCTCATCTTGGCCTTTTATTCCCTCTGGGGCAAGGAACTGGATTGGGCGATTTGGGTCTCAGCTATTGGAATTCTAGGATTCTTGGCTGCACAGTACATCCCTGACGGTCCGAGCAGGAAGGACGACTAGAAGTCGGCAGCGGCGTTCCTCAGGTGGAGGCGCTGGCTTCGGACTTGGGCAAGATGCTATACAATGAAGACATGAAAAAGAGAGCATGGGGCCTTGTCATTTTTTGCGCGTTGACAGTTTTGATCCTAGGAGGTTGCGGGAAGGAAGAGCCCGTACCAGTCACGCCGGTTCCTGCGAAATTCTCGGAATCCGAACCAGAACCTGCAGCAAAAACTAGCCCTGCACCTGTGGCGGAACTGACAGGAATTGATGCGCTTGCGGCGGCGTTCCAACCCATGGCTTATCATGAGTCCACAAGCTTTGAAGAGATGGCTGGCGATTACGTTGGGTTCGACGGTTCGTCGCGAGAGTTGATTGAGAGCATGCGGGCGAGAAGTGATGATGAGGAGGAAGAGGACAGCTTTGATCCGTGGGCTACGTATCCAGTCACCTTGAATCTGCACAGCGATGGCACAGCGGTCCTTTCTTCTGATGACCCTGAAATGACAAGGCGCCTTGAAGGAGAATTTGCAGACCTCAGTTGGAAGCTTAATTCAACTTTAAGACACGTCGCACTCGTTTCGGAGAAGTGGAACTTCACCATCATGTACGAGATCTCGCAAGACAAGAGAACACTCCTCTTCACCCAGAACAGCGGCATCGATGCCAGCTACAAGTACTTCCAGTGGCAGATCGTATCAAAGGACGAACTGAAGCTCTGATCACAGCAGCTTATGCAGAAGCTCACCCTCGACATCCGTCAGACGGAAGTCGCGGCCCTGGTGCAGATACGTCAGCTGCGTGTGATCCATGCCTAACAGGTGAAGAACCGTCGCGTGAAGGTCGTTCATCTTCACCTCGTCCTCCACGACATTGAAGCCGAGCTCGTCCGTCTGGCCGAGTGAGACGCCGGGTTTGATGCCGCCGCCTGCCATCCAGATCGTGAACGCACGATTGTGGTGATCGCGCCCCAGGAACGGGGAGTTGTTGCGCGCCTCGTTCATCGGTGTGCGGCCAAATTCACCGGCCCAGATGACCAGCGTTTCGTCCAGCAGTCCGCGCTGCTTCAGGTCCTTGATCAGCGCTGCCGCTGGCTGGTCAGTCTCTTTGCAGAGGCGGCCGAGGCCGGTTTTGATGTCTTCGCTCTCGTTCGTGCCATGGTGATCCCAGCCGCGGTGGTAGCACTGGACAAACCTGACGCCACGCTCCACCAGCCGCCGGGCCAGCAGGCAGGAGTTGCCGAAATTTCGCTCGCCTGGCTTGGTGCCGTAGAGCTCGTGAGTTGCTTCGGATTCAGTGTCGATGTCCATCAGCTCCGGCACAGAAGTCTGCATCCGGTAGGCGAGTTCGTACTGGGAGATACGCGTCGAAATCTCAGGGTCCATCATCTCCTCGAACTTCATCTGGTTCAGGTCACGGATCGCATCGAGCGTGTCGCGCCGAACTCCAGAAGAGACCCCGTCCGGGTTGTCAACAAACAGCACCGGCTCGCCCTGCGAGCGGAATTCAACGCCCTGGTAGGCCGTCGGCAGAAAGCCGCTTCCCCAGCAGGATTTGCCGCCGTCGGGGTCGTTTTGACCGGAAAGCAGCACCACGAATCCAGGGAGATCCTGGTTCTCAGTGCCAAGCCCATAAGTGAGCCACGAGCCCATGCTCGGGCGGCCAGGAATCTGGAAGCCGGTGTTCATGAACAGCTGTGCAGGGGCGTGGTTGAACTGCGTCGAAGTCATGCTGCGGATGACAGAAATGTCATCGGCCACAGTCTTCAAATGCGGCAGCATTGAGGACATCCACTGTCCGGATTGGCCCGCCTGCTCAAACTTGTGCGGCGAGCCGAGAAGCTTGGGTGTGCCGCGGATAAACGCGAAGCGCTCGCCTTCGATAATCTCTTCAGGGATAGGCTGCTGGTGGTGTTTGACCAGGGTCGGCTTGGGGTCAAACATGTCGAGCTGGGAGGGGGCGCCGGCCATGAACAGGAAGATCACGTTCTTCGCCTTGGGAGCGTAATGCGGCGGCTTAACAGCCATCGGATTCTCCCGCTGCTGGGCGAGGCCAGTCTTGGCGAGCATTGAGGTGAGGGCAACGCCGCCCATGCCGTAGCCGACCTCCTTGAAGAGGGTTCGGCGGGTCATCGACCGGAGGGCTCTATCGTAGGGTGTTTTTGGCATGGCTTTACTCCTTGGTGATCGATTCGTCAAGGTTGAGAATCACGTTTGCGGTCATGATCCAGGCGGCCTCATCGGGTGATCCGCCCAGCTTTTTGGCCTCTTCAGGCTTGCCCATGTACTCCAGCTTGAGCTTCATGTACAGCGCCTGCAGCCGGCGTAGTTCCGCGTCTCGAGGCGTCCGGGATGTGCAGCGGCGGAAGCCGTTGATCAGTCCATTCTCTTCGGACATCATGATCTTTGCCAGCGCTTTGCTGGCGTCCATAATCGCTTCGTCGTTGAGCAGGGTCAATGCCTGCAGCGGCGTGTTTGTCCTAATCCTTTGCGGTGTGCAGACTTCCCGGCTGGTGGCATCGAACGCCATGAATGCCGGATAGGATCGCGTGCGCTTCCAGTAGGTGTAGAGGCCGCGGCGAACAAGGTCGCTGCCCTTGCCGTTGCTCCACCGGGCGTTGTTATACGGGCTGTCCCAGATTCCGGGTGGCTGTTTCGGGAAGACACTCGGCCCGCCGATTTTCCGGTCGAGCAGTCCGGCAGCTGTCAAGGCTGAGTCCCTGATCAGCTCTGCGCTGAGGCGGAACCGCGGCCCGTGAGACAGGTAGATGTTCTCGGAGTCGATTCTCTGCTTGTCAGCGGTCGTCGCAGAGGTCTGCTTGTAGGTCTCGCTGGTGACGATCGTTTTGATGAGCGCCTTCAGATCCCAGCCAGAGTCGATAAACTCGTAGGCGAGCCAGTCGAGCAGCTCTTCGTTGCTCGGTGGGCTGCCTTGGGTGCCGAAGTCTTCGAGCGTCTTGACGATCCCTTTGCCAAAGATGTGGTGCCAGGTGCGGTTGGCCTGCACGCGTGCGGTAAGCGGGTTGTCCGCGCTCACCAGCCACTCGGCGAGATCTAGCCTGTCGATTCGCTCTTTTGAATCGATCTGGGGCATCGATTCGGGGACAGCGGCGTAGACTTCGTCTGTCGGGCTGAGGAACTCGCCTCGGCTGTAGACGGGAGCCGTCAGCTTACGATCTCTGTCGGTTTCCGTCATGACCAGAGTCGTCGGAATCTTCGACTCGATCGCCTGCTTCTCTTTGGCAGTCTTGCTGCGCTCGGAGAGAAGGGGCTGAGTCCTAACTGAGACGGATCGGTAGTGCGTGAGGAGCTTTTCGTTGTCATTGACGCCGAGAGCATTGATCGTGGCTGCGTTCAAGGGCCGATACTCAGGATGCGGGTCCGTGGTTGTCGCGATTTTGAATCTGCCGATCGTGTGCTTGGCCCACCTCGACTTCATTTCAAGCTGAATTTTCAGCTCATGGGTGCCAGCAGAGACAGGCTTGGTGAATCCGATCACCAGGTCGTGCTTCTTGCCCTGGCCGCCTCCGACTGCCCAGCCGTGGTCGTCGCCGCCATCGGAGAGCGCCTCGACAGGGAAGTAGTCAGGCTGGTGGTAGTCAGCGACGGCTGCGTTGAGGGGGACGTCTTTGCCATCCGCTTTGACGATGACTTTGGTGAGGACCAGATTGCCACCGCTGCGGCCTGGACCCTTGCTCGGAAGGCTGTCATCGGGCAGAACTGTCAGGCGGATGCCTGACGTCAGGGCGACGCCGTCGTTGATGGTCAGCGTGTAGGTCACCTTGTCAGGATCAGCACCTGTGGCGAGCAGCGAGCCATCGGACTGTTCAACAAACTTAACACCTCCATCGGAAGATACAGCCGGTTTCGCGGCGCTCCAATTCACGTCGTTCCGAGCGTTCTTCTTCCAGGCTTCAAACTCAGCGAAGAAGCCTGGATAGGGGTTGGCAAGAGCCTGATCGAGGCCTTTGAGCTTCCCATCAATGACCTCAAATTGAGCCTTCTGCTCAGCGGTCGGCACCTTCATGGTGTTCTCGTACCACTTCTCGCCGCCCTGCGAACCGACGTTTTCCATCCTGAAATCGGTGCCCGCGTAGAACGCGTAGAACTTGTAGTAGTCCTTGTGCGTGATCGGGTCGAATTTGTGGTCATGGCAGCGGGCGCAGCCCATTGAAACACCCATCCAGACTGAAGAGGTTGTATCGACGCGATCCATGATCATCGTGAATCGGGTTTCGCCTGGATCGACGCCGCCTTCCGTGTTGAACATCGAGTTTCGATGGAAGCCTGTGGCTATCTTCTGGTCGATGGTCGGGTTGGGAAGCAGGTCGCCAGCGAGCTGTTCAATCGTGAACTGATCAAACGGCATGTTGGCGTTGAAGGCGTTTATCACCCAGTCGCGGAACGGGTAGATCGACCTGCCGGGATCTTTCTCGTAGCCATCAGTGTCGGCATAGCGGGCCAGGTCGAGCCAGATCAGCGCCTGTCTTTCCCCATAGTGCGGGGATGCGAGCAGCCGGTCCACGAGCTTGTCGTAGGCATTGTCAGACTCATCTGCCAGGAAGGCGTCGACCTCTTCAATCGTTGGCGGCAGGCCGGTGATGTCGAGCGAAAGCCGACGAATCAGTGTCTCTCTGCTCGCCTGTGCGGAGTGCTCGAGGCCCTTCTCTTTTAGCTTCTTGGCGACGAATCTATCAACCGGATGGTTAGACCACTCCGCACCTTCGTCTGGCACAGCCGGCGACTCGATTTTGTCAAACGCCCAGTGGTCGAGCTCTTGGTTGGCGGTTGAGGCTCCTTCGTTGATCCAAGTTTCAATCGCATCGATTTGGCGATCCAAGAGGGGGTTGAATCCCATCGGCATTTTGGCCAGACCATCGAGGCCTCTGAGCCTCTTGATGAGCAGAGAGTTTGCAGCATCACCGGGGATATAGAGATCGCCGTTGACACCGCCAGCCAGCATCTGATCCACCGACTCGAAGTTGAGGTCGGCCTCCGGCTCGTCTCCGCCGTGGCATGTGGTGCAGCGGGCGTAGAGGATCGTGAAGACGTCCTTCTTGAAGTTGACTGTTGACGGGGCTGGCAGCTCCGCGCCTTCTTCAATCCACTTTTTTAGGATCTCTACTTTTGTGTCCCTGAGTGCTCGCCCGGTCGGGGGCATTCGGAACGGCTTCTCCATCTGCGTACGCGTGTAGAGCGGAGACTCTTCCGGTTCGCCAGCAACAATGACCGGGCCGCTGATTCCGCCCTTGCGGATTCCTGCAGGCGTAGAAAGATCAAGCTCTCCATCGGACTTCGAAGCGTTGTGGCACGGGACACAGCTTCGCTTGAGCACCGGCTCAACATCAACTTTATAGTCCAGCTTTTCTTGAGGCTGACTTGGGCCTGAGGCGACGGCGGCCACGAGTGGCGCCGATGCCAACAGCATCAGCCAGATGTGCTTCGGTCCGGGGAGCGATTTCATTGCGATTACTTCCGTTTGAGCAGCGTGACGCGGCCGATGGTGACCCACTCAGCGACGAGGATGTCTCTGCCGTGGTTGACCCAGATCGCGTCGTGCGGATGGACGAATTTGCCTGGGATGAACTGGTCTCGTGAGGCGCCTCTTAGACTGGTTGGATTGCCATCACCCAGCAGGGCCAGGGGTTTGTTGTCCTTGCCGAGAACTGTCACGACGCTGCTTAGATCAGGCACGAGCATCAGGTCGCCGCTCATCTTCATGTGGCAGGGCTTTCTCATTCCTTCGGTGGCGAAGTCGATGTGTTTGCCGTCGAGTGTGAAGTTCTGAACTCGGTTGTTGCCTCGGTCTGCAACCGCCAGAACGGGAGTATCGCCGCGTTCGTCGAGCCAGAGGCCGTGTGGGTTGCTGACGTGGCCAGCCTCGCGGCCGGGTGAAATCACTTCGCCTTTGTAGTCGCCATCGGCAGACCATCGGTGGATCCAGTGTGAGCCGTAGCCGTCAGCGACGAAGACATCGCCGTTGGGGTCGAATGCGACGTTGGTCGGCACATACGCTTTCTTGCCGTCCGCATAGACGTCGTGATCGCTCGGACGCCCCCGCTCCCAGACGACTTCGCCGGTGAGCGTTGTTTTGACCACCACTCTGCGCCTTGTGTCGCAGTGATAGAGGAATTCTTCGCTGCCCTCTTTGCGAATGTCTAGGCCATGGGCGCCGCCCTTGAATTCTGGTCCCCAGGAATTGATGAACTTTCCGTCAGGATCGTAGACGGCAACGCCGTCGGTCATGATGCTTGTCGCATGGACTGTATGTGCGACGTAGATGCGGCCCTGTGAATCTGCGGTGAGGCCGTGCGTGTCGCCCCACTTCATTCCCGGAGGCGCCTCCATCCAGTCGTGGAAGACCTCGTAAGTGTGCTCACCGTCGCCGACGATCGGCCGGTTTTGGACGTGCGTGTGCGCCATCAGCGTCTTCGGCAATACTGAGCCGACGCCCACGGCCATTCCTGCCTGCAGCAGGCTTCTTCGGCTGATCTTATTTGTTCCCATCGTCAAGTTGCTCGTTGAGGACCCGATTATGATGGAAACCTGCCCGAAAACGGAAGGTTTTTCAACCTGATTTTGACTAGAAACGGCTGCTTGTAAAGCGGAATCCGAGCGTGATCATCCAGCCGCTAAAATCTGCACCCTCAAACTTGCTGAAATAGTCGTATCTGCCTTCGACGTAGAATGTCTCACCGACGAGGATGCCGAGGGTGGCGTTTGAGTTCATGCCGACCTTCGTGTCGTCGATTCCCATCCCGCCGATTCTGACGTCGCCAATGTAGGGGCCAGCCCGGAACGAAACGTAGGGAGAGACTTCACTGTCAGGGCTCATCAGCTTGGTCACACCAAAAGTGATCGGCAGCAAGGTGGCGCGGTTGCCGTAGCGCGACTGCCAAAGGTAGGTGACGTCGTAGCTGCTCTCCCAATCCTCCGAACGCTGCGGAGTTTGGGACGAGAATCCGACACGCCACCAAGAGTCACCGAGGGCATCTTGAACGTCACCGCTTTGCGGGAAAAAGATTCCCACACGCATCCCTTGGGGGGAGTACCGCTGCGCCATGACGCCGACAGCGGAGGCGGCCAGGACCGAAATTGCGACGAGTTTGAGCGCAGAGCGTGATCTCATGCCTCAAGTTATCACATTCAGGCCGATTGTGCTGCTTTTGCTGTCGCCCAAGCGTGCATTTCTGCAGCAGCCTTGCGGCCTTCGGCGATTGCCCAGACCACGAGGGAGGCGCCTCGCCGGGCGTCTCCGGCGGTGAAGATTCCCTCGGAGCTTGTGTGATACCCTTCGTCTGGTGTAACCGGGAGGCCAGGCTTTGTCAGGTCGATATTGAGCTGCTCAATAAGCCCTTCCTGAACCGGGCCGGTGAAGCCGACTGCGATTAGGACGAGGTCGACTTCGAGCTCGAAATCGCCGTCTGGCTTCGGCAGATAATCTGGCGGCGGGCCGACGCGCGATCCGCGCATCGTCGTGAGCTTGCCGTCTGTGGCGACGAACTCCAGCGTCTTGATCCCCCAGACACGCTCGCTGCCCTCTTCCTGACTGCTGTCCGTGCGGAAAATGTTCGGCCACTCCGGCCAGGGAGTTGTCTCGTTCTCGTCCTGCGGCGGGCGGATGCCGTGAGTGAACTGCCAGACCTTCTTCGCTCCTTGGCGAAGAGCTGTGCCGATGCAGTCGGAGCCGGTATCGCCGCCGCCGATCACGAGGACATTCTTGTCCTTTGCTGTGATCTGGTTCGGAATCGTGTCGCCGTGGCAGGCCTTGCTCGATTCAATGAGATAGTCCATCGCCCATTCGACACCCTTGATGTCACTGCCGGCAACGTCAGGATCTCGGGGCTTTTCAGCGCCGATTGCCAGGAGGATTGCGTCGTGCTCTTCCTGCAGCTCTTCGATCGAGGTGTTCTGCCCGACGTGGGCGTTGGTGACAAACTTGATGCCTTCAGCCTTGAGCTGATTCAGTCGCCGGTCCAGGCGGTGCTTGGACATCTTGAAGTCAGGTATTCCGTAGCGGATCAGCCCACCGATTCGATCAGCCTTCTCGTAGACGACGACTTCGTGGCCGATCCTCCTGAGCTGCTGTGCAGCAGCCAGACCAGCAGGGCCAGAACCGATGATGCCCATGCTCAAGCCCGTCTCGTTCCGAGGCGGTTCAGGCTTGACAAGGTCTTCATCCCAGGCCTTGTCGATGATCGCGCGCTCAATCTGTTTGATCGTGACTTCAGGCTCGATGAGGCCGAGAACGCAGGCCGGTTCACACGGAGCGGGGCAGACCCAGCCGGTGAATTCAGGGAAGTTGTTGGTGGCGTGGAGACGTTCGAGTGCGTCTTTCCAGCGGTCTTCGTAGACCAGTGAATTCCACTCTGGGATCAGGTTGTTGAGAGGGCAGCCGGTGTGGCAGAACGGCACACCGCAGTCCATGCATCTGGCAGCTTGAGTGCGAACGCGATGCTGCGGAAGCGGATTCAGGATCTCCTTCCAGTCCTTGGTGCGCAGGGTTGGAGGCCGCTTCTTGGGCAGCTCCTGGCCGAATTCGAGGAAGCCTGTCGGTTTGGACATTAGCCCATCACCTCCGCAGGGTGTTTCGCAGTTCCGGCCTCGATGACGCGGCGGAAGTCGTGCGGGTAGACCTTGACGAAATCCGGCAGTGACTCAGACCAGTTTTCGATGACGCGCTTTGCCGCTGGACTGTCTGTCCACTCAGCGTGGCGATTGATGAGGCTGTGCAGCAGGCGGACATCTTCCGGCTCCTGGACGGGCGTCAGGGAGACCATGTCAAGGCAGCATCGGCCGCCTCTGAACTTTCGCTCAGGGTCATAGACGTAAGCGATTCCTCCGCTCATTCCTGCAGCGAAATTGCGTCCAGTTCCGCCCAGTACTACTACGACGCCGCCTGTCATGTACTCGCAGGCGTGATCTCCGACACCTTCGACAACTGTGTGTGCTCCGGAGCAGCGGATCGCGAATCTCTCGCCAGCGCGGCCGTTGAAGAACGCCTCGCCGGAGGACGCGCCGTAGAGGGCTGTGTTTCCGATGATCGCAGACTCGTCGGGGGCGAGCAGTGACTGTTTGGGCGGTCGAATCACGACGCGGCCACCAGACATACATTTGCCGACTCCGTCGTTTGCATCGCCTTCCAGTACGAACGTTGTTCCGGCACTTAGGAAGGCGCCGAAGCTTTGTCCAGCCGATCCGTCAAATTCGCATCGAATGGTCTCGTCTGCGAGTCCTGCAGAACCGTATCGCCGGGCGACTTCTCCGCTCAGGCCAGCGCCGACGCTGCGGTGCTGGTTCTTGATAGGCAGTCTCACCTTGACGGCAATCTGTTCTTCCAGGGCGTCCTTGGCGTGAGCGATGAGATCCTCATCGAGCTGGGGTTCGCCACTGAGGTTTGGTTCACCGCACCAGCGAGAACTTGGCCCGGAAGTGTCCTGGAGAAGGGCGGAAACATCGAGCTTGGAAGCCTTGAGCTCCTTGGCGACCTTGCGCTTAACCAAAAGGTCAGCTCGACCGATCAACTCGTCGAAGGTCTTGTAGCCGAGTTCTGCCATGAGCTCGCGAGCGTGCTCAGCAACCGCGAACATGAACCGCACGACGTGCTCCGGCTTGCCGCGGAACTTCTCTCTCAAAAGCGGGTCCTGAGTTGCAATGCCAACCGGGCAGGTGTTCAGATGACACTTGCGCATCATGATGCAGCCCATCGCAATGAGGGGCGCAGTGGAGAAGCCAAACTCTTCGGCGCCGAACATGGCGGCGATGAGCACATCGCGGCCCGTCAGCATCTTGCCGTCTGACTGGATCCGAACGCGGTCACGCAATCCGTTCTTGACCAGCACCTGCTGGGCCTCGGCCAGGCCGAGCTCCCACGGAACGCCAGCGTGGCGAATCGAGGAGAGTGGAGCAGCGCCTGTGCCTCCTGAGGCACCGCTGATGACGATGACATCGGAGTAGGCCTTGGCAACACCTGCCGCGACTGTGCCGACTCCAACTTCGCTGACCAGTTTGACGCTGATGCGGGCCTGAGGGTTGACACATTTGAGGTCAGCGATGAGCTGGGCAAGGTCTTCAATCGAGTAGATATCGTGATGCGGGGGCGGAGAAATGAGCCCCACACCCGGCACTGAATTCCTGACATCCGCGATGGTCTGATTGACCTTGCGGCCAGGCAGGTGTCCGCCTTCGCCGGGCTTTGCGCCCTGAGCCATCTTGATCTGCAGCTCGTCTGCGTTGACCAGATAGCTGGCGGTGACGCCAAATCGGCCAGAGGCGATCTGCTTGATCGCGCTGCGGCGGTTGTCAGTGAATCGGCCTTCATCCTCGCCGCCTTCGCCGGTGTTCGACTTGCCGCCGATCTCGTTCATCGCGATCGCGAGGGTTTCGTGAGCCTCTTTGCTGATCGATCCGAAGCTCATTGCCCCAGTGGAGAACCGCTTGACAATCTCCTTGGCTGGCTCGACTTCCTCTGTGGAGATCGGCTTTCGGTCCGACTTGAATTGAAGCGCGCCACGGATCGTGCAGAGCCGCTCGTTCTGCTCGTCGATCTCCTTGGCGTACTCGTCGAACTTCGCTTGGCTGTCGAAGTTGACCGAGTGCTGCAGCTTCGAGACAGCGGCCGGGTTGAGCAGGTGCTTTTCGCCCTGAACGCGGTGCTGATACTCGCCGGCTGCGGGGAGCATTCCGCGCCCATCCTCTTCGGATTGAATCGCCGCAGCGTGCTTCGATTCGGCTTCCTTGGCGATCTCTTCGATCCCGATGCCGGAGAGCCGGGTGGGAGTGCCGTCGAAGAACTCGTCAATGAACTTCTTGTGAAGTCCGACAGCTTCGAAGACCTGCGCGCCTCGGTAGCTCTCCTGCGTCGAGATGCCCATCTTCGAGAAGATCTTGAGCAGGCCCTGACCGCACGCATCTATGTAGTTGGAGATCGCTTTCTTGGGGTCGATCTCACCCATGTGGCCGCTGTGGACGCTGGTCGTGATCGTTTCCAGTGCCAGGTAAGGGTTGACCGCGCTGGCGCCGTAGCCGATGAGGAGCGCAAAGTGCATCACCTCTCTCGGTTCGCCGGATTCGACGATCAGGGCTGTCTGGCTGCGGAGGCCTTCCTTGATCAGGTGGTTATGAACGGCTGCGGTGGCCATTAAGCTGGGGACCGGGGCGTACTCTTCGTCGCTGCCTCTTGATGACAGGATTAGAATTGTGTAGCCGTTTTTGACGGCGAGGGCCGCTCTTCGACAGAGGTGCCGGACCGCGCGCCGCAGGCCTTTGCCGCCCTCTTCAACAACGTAGGTTGCGTTGAGGGTGGTGGCGAGGAGGTCTTGGGTTGAGACTCTTCTCAGCTTCTCCAGCTCCTCGTTGGCGAGGATAGGCTGGTCCAATGTGAGCGTGTGGCAATGCTCTGGTGTCTCTTCGAGGAGATTGCGTGCTCGCCCGACGGTGGAGCCGAGTGACATGACGAGCTCCTCGCGGATCGGGTCGATGGGGGGGTTGGTCACCTGCGCGAAGAGCTGGCGGAAATAGTTAAAGAGCGGCTGCGGCTGCTCAGACATACAGGCCAGCGGGATGTCCGCACCCATGGAGCCGGTCGGCTCTTTGCCGGTGGTCGCCATCGGTCGGAGGATCATCCGGATGTCCTCTTCGGTCCATCCGTTCATGAGCTGCCGCATGAGCAGGGTGCCCTCGTTGGGCTCATGGACTCGGGAGGACTTGGGCAGTGTCGCCAGGTGGTGGCGATGTTCTCTGATCCAAGCCTTGTAAGGTCTGCGGCTGGCGAGCTGCTTTTTGAGCTCGCGGTCCTGCATGACTCGGCCTTCTTCGGTGTCGACGATGACCATGCGGCCAGGCTTGATTCGGCCCTTCCAGACGATATCTTGTGGCGGAATCGGCAGAGCGCCTGTCTCGGAAGCCATCACGAAGAAACCGTCGGTTGTTTCAAGGCAGCGAGCGGGTCTCAGCCCGTTGCGGTCCTGGACCGCGCCGACGTATCGGCCGTCCGTAAAGGCGATCGCGGCAGGGCCATCCCATGGCTCCATGAGGGTGGAGTGGTAGTCGTAAAAGGCTCTAACTTCGTCGTCGATGGCGTCGTTCTTGGTCCAAGCTTCGGGGACCATCATTGCCACGGCGTGGGGAAGACTCCGGCCAGACAGCGTCAGCAATTCAAGCACGCGATCGAACGATGCGGAGTCGCTGAGGCCGTCATCGATGATCGGCTTGGCCTTGTTCAGCTCATCGCCGAAGAGCGTGCTTTGGAGGGTGGCGCTGCGGGCCTGCATCCACTTGACATTGCCCTTGATGGTGTTGATCTCGCCGTTGTGCGCGACCATTCGGAACGGGTGCGCGAGCGCCCAAGTGGGGAAGGTGTTCGTGGAGAATCTCTGGTGGACCAGGCAGATGGCCGACTTGAATTCAGGATCCTGCAGGTCGAGGAAGAACTTGTCGATCTGAGGTGCCAGCAGGAGGCCTTTGTAAACGATAGTCCGGCTTGAAAGACTGAGCATGTTGACCGGCAGGGACCTGGCCTCTTCTGATTTCTCGATGAGGCGTCTCATGACGAAGAGCTTCCGCTCAAACGCCATGATGTCGAGGTCTGCGGGCCGGTTGATGAAGACTTGGTAAAAGGCAGGTCTGGTCGACTGCGCGACCTTGCCGACAGCGTTGGGATCGACAGGCACTTCGCGCCAGCCGAGGATCTCAAGGCCCTCCGCCTTGGCCTTAGACTCGACCAACTCCTGACCTGATTTAAGCTGAGCAGGGTCGAGCGGAAGCAGGATCATGCCTGCTGCGTAGTGGCCCTCTTCAGGGAGTTTGAAGCCTAGACTGCTGCATTCCCGAGACAGAAAGGTGTGGGGCAACTGAGTTAACAGTCCCGCACCATCACCCGTCTCTGGGTCGCTGCCCGCTGCGCCGCGGTGCTTTAGGCTGATCAGGATTTGAATGCCTTTGGCGATAATCTCGCGGCATTTGTCACCTCTGACATGCGCCACAAAACCGATGCCGCACGCGTCCTTTTCGTGCCTGGGATCGTACAATCCCGTCTCGGAAGGCAGCCCCCAGCTATCTGCTGATTTGAACTGTTCTTCCATTGGTTTAGGACTCGCTATTGTATCACACCGTGACTCTGGCTCCGGGCCCCTCATCAGTTCGATTCTGCTTCAAAGTCGGGCAACACTTCTGTGGACCGCTGGGGAATAATGAGCGCAGGACATCGGCACGTTATGGCAGAGCACTTTCCAGGCATCGCAAAGATCGAATACGAAGGACCAGGTTCAAAGAATCCGCTGAGCTTCAAGCACTACAACGCGGATGAGGTCGTCCTCGGCAAGACGATGGAGGACCACATGCGCTTCTCCGTCTGCTACTGGCACACGATGCAGGGGCTTGGGCAGGACATGTTTGGCGTCAATACGATGTCCCGCTCGTTCCATATCGCCTCCGACCCGATCAGGGCTGCGGAGCAGACGATGGAGGCTGCGTTCGAGTTCTTCCAGAAGCTCGGCGTCAAATACTGGTGCTTCCATGATCGAGACATTTCCCCTGAAGCAGGGAGCCTCGCAGACACGAACCGCAACCTGGACCACATCGTCGACCTTGCCGATAGCCTTCAGAACGACACGGGCATCAAAACCTTGTGGGGCACGGCTTGTCTGTTCGTCAATCCGAGGTACATGGCGGGCGCAGCCACAAACCCGTCACCAGAGATATTCGCCTACGGCGCAGCTCAGATCAAGAAGGCGATCGAAGTCACGCACAGATTGAACGGCGAAGGCTACGTTTTTTGGGGTGGCCGCGAGGGCTACGACACGCTGCTCAACACCGACATGAAGCAGGAGGCCGACCAGCTGGCTCGGATGCTTCACATGGCCGTCGACTTCAAGAAGTCGATCGGATTTGAAGGTCAGTTCTACATCGAGCCGAAGCCGCAGGAGCCGACCAAGCACCAGTACGACTACGACTGCCAGAGCTGCCACGCCTTCCTTCTGGAGTACGGCTTGGAGAACGATTTCCAGCTCAATATCGAGGCCAACCACGCGACGCTGTCCGGCCATACCTTCCACCACGAGCTGGAGTATGCGGGCGCACGCGGCCTGCTGGGATCAGTCGACGCAAACCGTGGTGACTACTTGATCGGATGGGACACGGACCAGTTCCCGACCGACATCTACGACACGACGATGGCGATGCTGACGATCCTCAAGTACGGAGGATTCAAGGCTGGTGGCCTCAACTTTGACGCCAAACTTCGACGTCAGTCCACCGATTTGGAGGACCTGTTCCACGCTCATATCGGCGGAATGGACGCGTTCGCTCGCGGCCTCAAAACAGCTGCCAAGATCATGGAGGACGGAGTCCTCGAAGGGAAGCTCACCGAGAGATATGCTGGCTGGTCAGGAGACCTTGGCCAGAGCATCATTACCGGCAGGGCCAGTCTTGAGGACCTGGAAGCACATGCGCTCGAATCGGGCGAGCCGGAGAAGTCGAGCGGACGTCAAGAGATGCTCGAAAACATCCTCAACGAGTACATTTAAATTGAGCGGCCCCGGGGATGAGCCGGGGCCTGATTGAGGTGACGAGAAGTATGCGTGGTCCTTACAAACCCCGCATTGAATCAGCAGTTGACATCAGGTCTCGAATCTGACGGTCCCCTGCCAAAATGACAATGAATCGGCCTTCGCGCCATGAGACGCAAGGCAGATCATTCAGTCTGCCGGTCATCATTCCGCTCGCGGCAGGATTTTCAAGTCCCTCCACGGCGCGGGTGTCTTCGATGACGAACAGCATCAAGTTTCCAATAGCATCAGAGCATGTGACCCGGGCGGCTTTTTTGCCCTGGATCATGCCTGTTGCAACCTCGTCGATGACGAGCATCGTCTCGTCGAGGCCTGAGGGAGAAGTGCCGACTCTGGATCGGAGCAGGTCTGAGACGCTGTCTGGTCTCGCACTGCCCTCCATCGGCTTCAATTCTGTAAATAGGCTGGCCATCTCACCTGATGTGAGATCGGCTCCTGTTCTGGATGGGCCATAGAAGGCAGCGGTGGCGATTGCGATGACGAAAATTGCGCAGAACGACCAGGCGTACTTTTCGACAAATCGGTCGGCGCCTTTGGTTCGGTCCATTGCCGCGATCTGCTTCATCGCCTTGGTCCAGCACTCTTCGTCTTCGACCTTGCGGCACTTGCAGCTGAGAAGCTGCTTGATGCAGACCACCCATCGGTACTCAACTTGTGCTTGAGCGTCGGATGCGACGTGTCGCTCCGCTTCAGCCTTCTGCTCGGCTGTCAGCTCACCGTCCACTAAAGCGTGAACATCGAGTTCGTTGTCGTTCAATCTACTGTCTCCTGTCCGAGATAGCCCCGCTCTGCGGCGAAGCTTTCCAATTCTTTTCTTAAGATCGCTCTTCCTCTGGCGATCCTCGATCTGACCGTGCCGACCGGCACTTCCAGAGCTTCGGCAATCTCATCGTACGAGAGCCCTTCCAGGTCGGAAAGGATCACTGCCATCCGGAAAACATCCGGAACCTGTGCCAGTGCCTCTTCAACCTCTTCACCGAGCATCTCATCAAAGATCTGCCGGTCAGGGGCCTCGTGTGCCGCTGCGACTGGTTCGACTGCATTCTCTTCGTCAAGTGACGATTCGGTGCCGGTGCGCTGCTTCTTTCGATATCTGTTGATGTACAGATTCGTTTCGATGCGGAGCACCCAGGCCTTGAAGTTCCTTCCATCAAATCGATCGAAGGCATCAAAGGCTCTCACCAACGCTTCCTGAGCCAGATCCTGCGCCTCTTCGTGGTTGCGGGTCAGGCGCAAGGCCGTGCCGAAAACTGAAGGGAACACAGACTCTGCGAGTTTCTCGAAGCGCTCTCTTTTGGGGCTACCCCGCCGGAAGAGCATGCTTGGTCGAGTGTACCTGTCGGCACCCTTCAACACCGCTTCTCCGACTCTGGTTCCCAGATCGCCCCAAGTCCCCGAACTCTGGCTCATTTACCTGCCTGTGCACCCCAAACAGCGTCAGCTGCATGGGGTGCTTGGGTAGGTCAACAGGGGTGGGTCGAGGATCGTGCCCGGCGGGGGACTATCGGGTCTCAGATCCAAGAACGCCAGCTCAAAATGAGCTGGCGTTCTTGGGTTGTCTGCCGCCGAATATCTAGACTGGCGCCTGGTGCGCGGCCATCGCTGCGAGTGCTCGCCGCCTCATAATCCCGGCGATCACGCCAAGACTCAGGAGCGAGAAGAGCAGCGCGCCGATGCCTGCCATGCGGACCTGGCTGGCGATGAACCGGACTGTCTGGAGCTGCACCAGCGAGACATTCTGCTCGTCGATGTAGTTTTGGTCGAGGAGCTTCACGCCCTCATCCGTTGTATCAGCGAGTATCGCGGCGGGGTCGCCGACGATGTACTGCTGGGGCTCCCCAACGAGCTCACCGACATCTCCAAAGAGAGAGGCTCCTTCGCTCGGCATAACCCTCTGATAGAGGTCAGCCTTTGAAGCGTAGGTCGACTCCATCGGGAAGCTGAGAAGCAGCAGGAATCCTGATCCGAATGCGGCTGCGACGAGCAGCCATCTGAGATATCTCATGATCTATCCTGAGGGTGTTTTTCTGCGGGGCATAACGCCCCGCAGAAACGAAGCGCTAGCCAGTCTGGGCGTAGGCGGTGATGTTGATCTTGACCGAGTCATTGACCTTCGCGGCAGCCATGTCGGGAATCTTGATTCCGTAGTCGCTCATCTTGAAGTTGAAGGTCGACTTGACCTGCAGCACGTCGCCTTTGAAGCCAGCGGCCGTGGACTTGGAGCTCTCAGCCAGGTGCTTCAACACGGCTTTGACCTTGATTTCCTTGGTGGCGCCGTGGAGGGTCAGCTTGCCGGTGATAGTGTAGTTGTCGCCCTTCTCATACTTGATCTTTGTCGACTTGAAAGTGATCGTCTTGTGCTTCTCGGCGTTGAGCCACATCGGGCTGCGCATATGCTCGTCTCTCAGGTCGATGCCTGTTTTGATCGAGGAGACGTCGACCGTGAAGGTTCCGGAAGCTTTTCGCGTTGCTGGATCAAATTTGACGGAGCCGGTGACCTTGCTGGTGCGGCCAACAAATGTCTCAAAATCTGTTGCGCTCTCAACGGTTGCGATCTGGTGTGTGGGCTTCTCTCCAGTGACTTTGAAAGTCTGTTCTGCGGCTGATGCCTGGAATGCCAGAGCGATGAGGGAGAGTCCTGCGACTGCGTGTGTGAATTTCATTTTGGTGTCTCCTCCGTGGGAGTTGTGACCGTAGCAATGCGCAGGAGAACCAGGCAGTTCCTGACCAAGGGACAACGGCCCCTTTAGGTTCAAATCTGGGCCTACAAATGGCCCTGAGCAGACTCTCCCCTAGTCACAAAACGGTAACCAGCTCAGCTATCGCTTGATCACCGATTCGTAGAAGGAGATGACGGAATCGACCGAGTGTTTGGCCACTTCAGCACCGATCACATCAAAGGGGATGGCATCCCATTTCTTGATGCGAACGCAGCTCTTTCCCATGTCGAGCTTGTGGCCTGTTGCCTTCCACGCGGCAACAAATGCGTCGTGTGCTTCCTCACTCCCATAGATGCACATCATGTAGAGACCAATGTGGTTTTTCTGGCTGCCAAGGCTAATATGCGGCAGCGGTTCCTTGGGGTTGCAGTGGTACCCGGCAGGATAGATCGAATGAGGCACGGGGAGGTTGTCGTTGATCACCTTGCGCAGGGCGGAAAAGGCCTCGCGTCTCTCTTCAGGGACTTTGGAGACGTAATCGTCCGGCGAGTCAGCCTTGATGGTCATGACAGAGTTCTACCAGGCCAGCCTGACTTTGATTCCAATTAAATGGCAAGGCCCCTCCTCCGACATCGCGTCGAAGAAGGGGCCAAGCGCGACTAGCTGACTGCCAGCTCCGGCTCTCTGTCCGGAACTTCAGCCACTGCTGCAAACGCCGCCTCTGCGGGAACGGGGGCCGGTTCGAGGCCGTAGCCGTCTTCTCCGTGATAGGCGAGATCGAGACCGAGCTGTTCGCACTCCTCGTTGGAGCGGAGGCCTACGACTTTGTCGATCGCTTTCGCCAAAACCCACGTCCCGCAGAAAGCCACGTCCCGCAGAACGCGAAGGCAATTGTCGCGCCGGCTGCAGCGAGCTGTACAAGCACCAGCTGCATTCGGCCATTTTCGAGTGCGCCTGCAGCTGCGGAGTTGACCGCAGGTGAGGCGAAGACACCGGTGAGAATCGAGCCCAGGAGCCCACCAACTCCGTGGACCGCGACGACGTCCAGAGCGTCGTCGTAGCCGAGCTTGTGCTTCAGGTCCACCGCGAGGCAGCAGACGCCGCCGGCGAGAAGGCCGATTGCCAGCGCACCACCGACTCCCACAAAGCCTGCAGCTGGCGTGATGCCGACAAGACCCGCGACGAGACCGCTGGCGGCTCCGATCGCCGTGATCTTCTTCTGTTTGATCCACTCAACCGACATCCAACTAATGAGGCCCGCTGCTGCCGCCAGATGCGTCGTGAGAAAAGCATTGACAGCAATGGAGTCCATAGCCAGAGCGGATCCAGCGTTGAATCCAAACCAGCCGAACCACAACAGGCCGGCACCGAGCAGAGTGAGTGTGATGTTGTTGGGCGGAAGGCTTTTGCCCTTGCGTGGCCCAAGAATCATGACCAGCGCTATGGCAGAGACGCCGCTTGCTAAGTGGACAACCGTGCCGCCGGCGAAGTCAAGCGCGCCGAGATTCATCAGCCAGCCGTTGGAGTTCCATGTCCAGCAGGCGAGCGGGGCATAGATCAGGAGCGACCAGAGCAGCGTGAATACCAGATAGCCGCTGAACTTGATTCGCTCAGCAACAGCACCAGAAATCAGCGCTGGTGTGATGATCGCAAACTTCATCTGGAACAGCATGAAGAGCGCAGCCGGGATCGTCTGTTCGCCCAGCGGAGTATCGAGCGAGATGTTCTGGCCCCAGAGATACTGGATGCTTCCGATGAAGCCAGTTGTGGATTCACCGAACGCCAACGAGTAGCCGAGCATCGCCCAGCTGATGCTGGAGACGCCCATCATCACGAAGCTGAGAAGCATCGTGTTCAGAACGTTCTTCTTCTGGACCATTCCACCGTAGAAGAGGGCCAGAGCAGGGGTCATGAGCAGCACGAGGGCCGTTGACACGATCATCCATGTGGAATCACCTTTGTCGATGGCTGGCTCGGCGCTTTGGGCAAATGAAAGGGCGGGCAGCGCGATGGCTGCTCCAAGCGCGGATATTCTCTTGTATGCGTTCACTTTCGTGACCTCGGTGCAGAGTCGTTCTGCTAGGGGTCACATCTACGGCGATGGCCAGTTGGTTTGGAACAGTCCAAGAGAGGCGGCGGCGCTGCCGCGAAACAGAACTAGTCTGACACACGCTCGGCCAGCTTTCAAGCCTTTTCGCTGTGGATTACTCAAGACTTGCGCCAACGAAGCCCACCGAGGACGCATCGGCCTCAACACGTGATCGTACGACGAGCCGAATAGTTGGGTCGACGTGCTCATGGATGAGAGCTTCAATCTCTGCAACCGTTTCGGGGTCGACGACCTGCGGAGTGCGGGCGGAAGCGACCACCCGCCAAGCACCGTTTTCTTGACTCAGGTTCAGGGCGGACAGCGTCGCCCCAGGAATGCGGGTGCCGAGCTGATTCTTCAGCGCGGCCTCGAGCCTGGTCTGAAGACGCTGCTGCTCCTCGGGGACGGTGGGCTCGACAGGACGGTAGAGGAAATTAGACTTGTTCGCGACGATCGTCAAAATCGACCTGACCCTAAGATTGTAGTTTCGGCCTGTCTGCTCAATGACTGCTTTTTCTAGTGCGGCTACGTCTCCAGGCGAAAGGGCTGTTGGCGTGCTGACTTCGGCAAGAACCTCAGAACCTGTTTCGATATTAGGGATCTCGAGCTTGATGAGCCCAGCGCCGCTGAATCCTTGGAGGCTTTGAGTCAGGGAGCTGTAGACGCCGTTGTAGATGCGCGATCTCTCATTCTGCTCGTGCTGCCGGTCCAGCTCAGCTTGCGGGACGAAAACCGGTCCTGCAGCATTGTGGTCTGAGGAGACGAGCGACCGCACGGTCAGGCTCGCATCTCGTCCAATCGCTTCGATGACACTCTCCTGCATCTTGGCCACGAGGACTGGCTCGAATGTCTGCGGCGTCAGATAGGCTGCCATGATGATGATCTCGCCCGTCTCCAGGAACTGCACATCGAAGTTTGATAGGGCTGATCCGTTGACTTCGCCAGCCAGCTTGGTCAGCTCCGTCTTGACGATGTTGCGTGTCTCCGCCTCCTGGAAGCTGATCGAGAACGATCTGTAGAACCAGTAGGACATGGCGAGCAGAAGAATCGCGCTCCAACCGAACTGCTTCCAGACTGAGCTCCAGCCTTTCCAGGACCACCAGGCTCCAAGCTTGTACGCTGCGAAGATGCCGGCAGCAGCCAGCTCAATGGCTAGGATGTTGACCGCGAAGAGGAGAAACGCGCCGAATGCCAGCCGCCACTCCTCAGCCGCCAGGCAGATGCCGCAGGAAGCGAGCGTAGGGACGAGCGCGGTGGCAATCGCGACGCCCGGAAGGGACGTGCTCAGCTTGGGATTCACGAGGGCGTATGCTCCAGCCAGACCCGAAGCGAGTGCAATCAGGATGTCGTAGATGCTCGGATTTGTTCTGGACAGGATTTCACTGGAGAGATCTATCAGCGGAGCCATGCTCCCGACCACCCAGCCCAGCCCAATGACGAGCGCGATGCCCAAGACTTCAGCCAGCAGCGATTTGACCAGCAGCCGCTGGTCATCGCGAATAAGCGCTAAAGCGATACCGAAGATCGGCCCCATGAGAGGAGCGACCAGCATCGCTCCGATGACGACAGCTGTCGATCCTTGGAGGAGGCCATATCCGGCGATGGCGGCGGAGAGAATCGTCAGAACGAAGTACGACCTGACAGGCGTGCTCATCGCCTCAATCTGATGCAGTGAAGAGGTCTTTTCTTCAGCAGTGAGCTTGAAGGCACCCTCCATGAAGAGGTACCTGCGCAGAGTTGCCAGCATGTCCCTCAATTAGGACGGTGTTGACATCGAAACTGGTGTTAGTTTGCGAGAAGGCTTCGGCGGGGCCGATCGTTCGATTTCGTTGTAGTAGGAGTCGCGCTCGATGGGAGTGCGGCCAGCTTCGGTGATCATGTGCACCATATTGTCGTAGGTGAGCACCTGAGTCTTGTTGCCGAAATCTCCTTCGTTGTAGGTGATTTCGTACTCGTGGACCAGGCCGTCGCAGTCGTCGGCGCCGTACCAGAGGGCTGCCTGAGTGATTTCAGGCGTGTTCATGATCCAGAAGCTCTTGATGTGGTCGATGTTGTCGAGCATCAGACGGCTGACGGCGATGTTGCGCAGATCCATGTCGCCGGTGAGCGCTTTGACATCTTCCAGCTCAG
Source organism: Fimbriimonadia bacterium (assembly GCA_029824475.1). Lineage (GTDB taxonomy): Bacteria > Armatimonadota > Fimbriimonadia > Fimbriimonadales > Fimbriimonadaceae > JALGXY01. Next base: position 32,558 of record JALGYA010000008.1, read on the forward strand.
TGTTCTCTGGGTGGAACGAGAGCGGTGTGAATGAGACAATGCTGCCGATTTCGTCTTGGAGATCGCGGAGCTGATCCATGTGCTCAACTCGTTCGCGGGCCGTTTCAATATGGCCGTACAGCATCGTCGAATACTGGGGGATGTTGAGTGAAGCCGCGTCTCGGGCCACGATTTCAACGGCAGTGAACGCCTTGACGTGCGCTCCAGGCACGACCTCTTTGACCGCTTTGCAGAGGTCCATGTAGTACTCGTACTTTAGCCGCGGGTTGATGCCGCCAACCATGTGGACTTCGGTGATCCCAACCTCTTCGTGCCATCGAAGTCGAGCTTTGACCTCGTCGATCGACATCTCGTAGGGGGTTGGGCCGCCCTTCTTGGCGTAGAACGAGCAGAACTTGCAGAACTTGTTGCAGATGTTGGTGTAGTTGATGTGCTGGTTGCGGATGAAGTACGCCTTGTCGCCGTTCTTCCGTTCGCGCACGATGTTCGCCATGTAGGCGACACCGGTGAGATTCTTGGTCTCGTAGAGTCGAATTCCATCTTCGACAGAGAGGCGCTCGCCCTTGTCCACCTTGGTATAGATGTCCATGAGGTCGGCGCCGACAATCCGTTCTGGAGAGAGTCCCATCTGCAAGAGCTCCGCTGGTTTCAACTTTGATTGAAATCAGCTTTCTGATTATGGCTTACGCCGCGACGGTCCGTTAAGTTTGCCGCAGGAGGTCCCGGGTTCAGATGTTGACGCCCAGCGACTGCAGGTGCTCTCTCATCTGGGCGGGCGTGTCGGCCATCGGATCGACATTGAACGCCTGCCATCCAGCTTCGCGGGCCGCCAGCGCGTTCTCGGCCATGTCGTCGTAGAGGATGATTTCGCTGCCATCGAGTCCGATGCGAGATTCTGCAATTGCAAAGATTTCAAGACTCGGTTTCGTGACCCGCAGTTCATGCGAGGCCATGGGCGTGTCGAGCAGCTGGAAGTCCGGATAGAGGGATGAGGTGTTCATCGCTTCCCAGTGAGGGCCGTTGGTGTTGGAGAGGCAGGCCAAGTGGATTCCAGCGGCCTTCAGGTCGCGGCAGAGATCACCGATCCCTGGATACTCGCTTTCGAGGATTCCAGCATGCACCTTCGCTGCATCAGACCTTGATTCAAGGCCGAGATAAGCCGCCAGGCCGTCGCAGTACTCATCAAAGTGGATTCGCTCCGCCTGGAAGTCGTCGAGCCCGGCAAAGTCGTTGATTCCCCCCGGATCCCGGTTTGTGATCACGCAGCCCGCTGCTTCGGCGGCATTTGCCCACTCGTGGTTGATCTGCAGGAACACGCCTCCGAGATCGAAGCAGACCGCCTTGGGCTGCATCAGAAGTCGAGCCCCTGTGATTTCAAGAACTCATAAGAGACACGGATCGATTCGAGCGGATCCAAGGTGGGGTCATCGTGCTCGACGATGGCGTACTCGACGCCGCAGGTTCTGCAGGAGTCGATGATGTCATCCCAATCCATGACCCCGCTGCCGATTTCCGTGTGCCCGCCCTCTTCGTCGCCGGCCATATCCTTGAAGTGGACCAGCGGGACACGCCCTGCCATTTTCTGAATCCAAGCGGACGCATTCTGACCAGCCTTTTCCAGCCAGTAGAGGTCTAGCTCAGCTTGCAGAAATGCGCTGCTGGAGGATTTGAAGATCAGGTCAAGTCCCGTCTCTGTACCAGCTGGAACAAGCTCATGCGAGTGATTGTGATAGAACAGCTCGAGGTCTTGTTCGTCGATCTTTTCCCCGGCGCGGCTCAACTGCCCACCCAGTTCAATCCAGCCAGCGACGGTCTCCTGAGCGGGAGCCCAAGGCACGATGAAACGGTTAAAACCGAGAATATCCGCCTGATGCCGGAGGTCGTCGGCACGCTCTTCAGCATCTTCGATCGGAATGTGCGATCCGATTACGGTGAGACCAAACTGGTCGAGCTTCGCCTTCCACTCTTCCGGTGTCTTGTCATAGAATCCGGCCAACTCAACGAATCGATAGCCGATTTCCGCCGTTCTCTCCAGGCTTCCCCAGAGGTCTTCCTTCATGGAAGCGCGGATCGTGTGAAGCTGAACGCCACCCTGCAGCATCTAGTCTCTCAGCCCCATGTCGCGCAGGAAGTCGCGGCCCATTCGAGCCTCAGTGACCGGGTCGATCTTGTTTGCTTCGAACTCCATGATTGCGTAGTCCATGCCAGCCCGTGTTGAGGCCTCTATGATGCCGCCCCAATCGAGGATGCCCGCACCAGGACAGTAGGTGTCGTGGGACGTGGCCTCCTTAACATCTTTGTAGTGTGAAAGCCGGCACCGTGAGCCCCACTTTTTGAGCCAGGCGACCGGGTCTGCTCCGCCGACTTTGACCCAAGCGAGGTCTGGTTCAGCGAAGACGACCGACGCATCGGCGTGCTCAAAGAAGATGTCGAGGCCGTGCTCGCCGTCGATCTTAGCGAACTCCTGAGCGTGATTGTGGAAACCAACGTCGAGGCCATGCTTCTTGTACTTCGCACCGAACTCGCTGAACTCGTTGGCCCGTTCGATCCAGGCAGCCTTCGTTTTGGGTGTTGGCATTCCAGGCACGACGACGTACTTGAAGCCGATTTCATCGGCCATCTTGCGAACGCCGTCGATGTCCGAGCGAATCTGGTTGTAGCTGATATGAGCTGAGATCGCCTTCATGCCTCTTTCGTCAAGGCCCTTCTTGAAATCTGTGTTGGAGGCGCCGTAAGTGCCGGCGAGCTCGACATTCTTTACACCTGTGTCGGCTAGGCGGGACATCGTTCCCCATGCGTCTTTGCCGAACAGGCTGCGAAGGGAATAGAGCTGGATGGCAATTTGCGGCCCTTTCGCTGGCTTGGCCTTGGGCGCCGCGCTGCCTGCTGAGAGGAGTTTTGTTGGCGCCGCCACGGCCGCCCCAGCAGCCCCGACGAGCAGTGTTCGCCTCGTGATTCTGTGCTCGCTCATGATAGTTGGGAGTCTAGCCCACGCGAAGCTCCCCACGCATAAGGTGATTAATATCATCCCGGCAATTTTGACGATGCGGGTAAATTGAACTCCTTGGAGCCTGAGTTCCAACGGCGGAGCTCAAGTGATCGTATGAAAAAGACGACTGGATTTACTCTCATCGAGCTGCTCGTAGTCATCGCGATAATCGCGATTCTTGCAGCAATCCTCTTCCCGGTTTTCACGCAGGCAAAGGATGCCGCCAAGAAGACAGTGTCGATCAGCAACATGAAGCAGATTTCGACCTCGTGCCTCATCTACTCAGGTGACACGAACGACTACTTCCCCATGAGCGCTTACGCGGTGTTCGATGCCCTTCCTCCGCGCATCTTCTCGACCTATGACGCGATCCAGCCCTACATGAAGAATGTGGACATCTTCGTGAGCCCTGCAAACAACCCAGGCCATCACTGGAGAGGTCGACTGGAGACGCTTGGACTGCGGCACAGCACAGTCGAGTACGCAAGCTACATCCCGAATCTCGGCCTGTTCGGCGAGAATCTCTGCCCCCTCGGCATCAAGCCCGGCTTCACTCGGGTCTCCTCCCAATCAAACCTTCCTGATCCGGTCGGCACGACGATGTTCTTTGAGGGATACATAAAGAAAGCCGCGGCGCTTGAGCACTACAACTTCATGGCGCAGTCGCATCATGTTGAAGGCGTCGTGATCAACTACGCGGACGGGCACACCAAGTTCTCCCGCTACAACGGCATCCCGGATGGCGGCCCGATTCACCCGGCCTACACGAGCGCAACGGGTGCTACGACGTACTACAGCTGGGATACTTCGATCCCGCTGCAGAACTCGGACGGTCAGCTGCAGGCGATCCCAACTTCGCCAACGTATGTCTACACAGACCTCCACGGAATTCCTGGCACGAGCATCACGGATTCCGAAGACGAAAACCCCTGCTGATAAGCAGATGGCCTCTCGCTGGGACTCCAGCGAGGGGCTTTTTTGTGCCCGGTGTACAATGAATTCAAGTCTTAGGGCTGTCCGCAGGGGGCGCCATCTTGGCTGAGATTTTCGCAGAGCGAAATGTCCCCTTGAACCTGATCCGGGTAATGCCGGCGTAGGAATTGCGCGGGTGTGCACTTTTCGAAGGGCGCCGTCTGGCAATCGCCGGATGGCGCCTTCGGCTTTCTGGATAAATGAAAATGAAGAAAGCGTTTACGCTCATCGAGCTGTTGGTGGTCATCGCGATCATCGCGATTTTGGCAGCGATCCTCTTCCCGGTCTTTGCGCAGGCTAAGGAGTCAGCGAAGATGACAGCCAGCGTCTCCAATGCACGACAGATCGGCATGGCCGTGAAGCTCTACATCATGGATTATGACGATGTGATGCCGATCTTCCAGGCATACAACAGCGCCATTCCGCCTTGGGATGATGCTCACCTGGGCACCGAGGTCTATCTGTTCCCGTACGTAAAGAGCCGTGATATCTTCAAGTGCCCGCTTGACAACGGAGGTCCGTATTTGGCCAGCGACGCTCCCGGGACATCCTCGTATTGGGAGGCCTACGGCTCCTCGTTCCGATTCACACGATGCATGTTCACGCGGGTCAAGGACTACTCGATGCAGAACAATTGGCCGCTCGATATCCCGAGCACCAGCGTGGTGAGCGAGACGATGATTGAGTACCCGGCGAACTCCCGAATAATGCGGTCCGAGATGTTCCCGTTCTTCGACAACAGCAAGGACATCGACTGTGCCCAGTACGGCTATGACTGCCCGGCACCGTGGAACTTCTACCAGCAGTGGGGAAGCCGTGGCGGCACAGTTATTTTCGCTGATGGGCATGCGAAAACCACTGTCAGCACGGGAGACTTTGACAGCCAGCACGTCCACTACGCAGGCCACGCTTCGAACGATCCGAATCCGGAAGACACGTGGTTCGGCACGTGGTACGGCCTCTGCGACTAGGCGCGTTCTACGATTGATCGCATAAAATGCGGCTATGGCAGTAAAGGTTCTTGGTCTCTGTGGAAGCGTCCGGCGTGGATCACATACGCGTCGGGCGTTGGAGGCGAGCCTTGCCATGGCCGCAGATATGGGTGCAGACGCCTCCTGCTTTGACTTCAGGAGCTTTGAGCTTCCGCTTTTCGATGAGGATCTGGTGGAAGTGGATGGCGTCCCTGAGACAGTGCTTGAGCTGAAAAAGGCGGTTCAGGCTGCTGACTGCCTCGTGTTCGGCTGCCCGGAGTACAACGCGTCCATCACCCCGCTCATGAAGAATGCGATCGACTGGGTCTCAGTCAGCCCTGAGCCCGGAATGCAGAACGAGTGGAGCGGCAAGGTCTGTGCACTGCTCAGTTCATCACCTGGAAAGCTCGGTGGAATCCGAGGGTTGAGCCATCTGCGCGACATCCTCACCAATGTCGGCGCGCTCGTTATTGCTGAGCAGACAGGAGTAGGCATGGCCTCGAAGGCCTATCTGGACGGCTCAGGTGCACCGGACTCAAGAACCGAGGCGATTATGCAGTCGATGATTGAGTCTCTGGTTCAGAAGGCTGAGCGGCTGAAGTAGGCGAGACGGCCACTCTGCGATCAGCGTTGGCACGAACCATCACGCCGTATCCGATCCAGATGAAGACGAGGCCCGCAAGCTCCAAAACATAGAGCGCCTCGACCATGTTGGCCTTGGCCATCGATCCGCCAATTCCTGGGAGCAGCCCGCCAAAGGCGATAAAGACGTTCCCCCAGACCCTCGCGGTGGTGTCCTTGACCTTCTTGTAGTAGATAGCGCTCATCACTGCGCCCCCGACGAGGAAGATCAGGGCATAGACGTTGATGAACGGAGTCATCAGGCGGACCCACTTCCAGCCGAGGATCGCACCCGAAGGTCTATGGACTTCCAGGGCTCCTGCAATGACGGGGCTGGCGATCACACAGATGGCAGCAATCAGCACAAACGCCGTCGTGATGTAGGCCATCACGTTGGCTTTGCGGCGCTTCATGTGGAGATAGACCGCACCCTGGGCCAGCGGCCAGCCGCCGAGAAGGGCGCCGGCGATGTACCAGGCCTTATTGAGCGCCACGGTGTTGCCTGTGAGCGTAATCGCGCTCTCTAGCCCGGTCCCGAGGCCATAGCAGAATATGCCGAACGCCCACCAGAGGAGATGCGGGCCGGTCTTCCGGTTCTTGGCCGCCAGAACCATGATCGTGCCGAAAATGAGCGACATGATTGTCGTGATGATCGGCAAGTAATGAACAGTGGTGAGCTTCTCCACAATTGGAGATTGCCACCTGATACCTAGGGTCCTATTGACGATGCTGAGGGAGGCTTAGGAGTTTTGACGCTTCTGCCCAGGCGGCTCCTGTGACGGATGCCAAAATGACGCCGATGCCCGAAAAAGTAGCGATCACAGTTGCTCGCGGAGATGGTATTGGTCCTGAGATCATGGACGCCACTCTCCAGATCCTTGAAAAGTGTGGCGCGGCCCTCGCCTTTGAGGAGATCGAGATTGGGAAAGCCGTTTACGAAAGGGGATTCTCATCCGGAATTGAGCCAGGGAGCTGGGACTCGCTTCGGCGCACCAAGGTCTTCCTGAAGGCGCCCATCACAACCCCGCAGGGCGGCGGCTTCAACAGCCTCAATGTCACGATCCGAAAGACGCTTGGCATGTTCGCCAACGTGCGCCCCTGCGTTTCGTATCACCCGTACGTTGACACCAAGCACCCGGGCATGGATGTGGTCATCGTCAGGGAGAACGAAGAGGATCTGTATGCTGGCATCGAGCATCGCCAGACCGACGACGTCTACCAGTGCCTCAAGCTGATCTCTCGCCCCGGCTCTGAGAAGATCGTTCGGTACGCATTCGAATACGCCCGCAAGAGCGGCCGTAACAAGGTCACCTGCCTCAGCAAAGACAACATCATGAAGCTGACAGATGGCCTGTTTCATGATGTCTTCGATGAGATCGGGGCTGAGTATCCAGACATCGAGAAGGATCACTGGATCATTGACATCGGCGCAGCTCGCTTGGCTGACACACCAGAGATTTTTGACGTCGTTGTGATGCCGAACCTCTACGGCGACATCCTGAGCGATGTCGCGGCCCAGATCACCGGCTCTGTTGGGCTCGGCGGGTCCTCCAACATCGGCCAGCACTGTGCGATGTTCGAGGCGATCCATGGAAGCGCCCCTGACATTTCGGGCAAGGGCATTGCCAATCCGTCAGGGCTCCTCTTGGGCGCTGTGATGATGCTCAACCACATCGGTCAGACCGAAGAGGCGGAGCGTGTCCACAACGCCTGGCTCAAGACGATCGAGGATGGCGTCCACACGGGCGATATCTACAAAGAAGGCCTGAGTACGAAGCGAGTCGGCACCTCAGAGTTTGCCTCTGCAGTCGTGGACCGCCTCGGCCAAGTGCCAACGAAACTCAAGGCCATCGAGTACGACAAGACGACCAGCGCATGCTTCGTCCTTCCGCAGCTCAAATCGATGCCGCCTACCGATAAATTGACCGTCGGAGTCGACGTTTTCGTCCACTTCCGGGGCACAGCAGACGAGCTTGCTGCAGGCGTCCAGAAGAACCTGATGAAGGGGATTGACCTCAAAATCATCACAAACCGTGGGGTTAAAGTCTGGCCTGGCGGCATGCCGGAAACTTTCTGCTCTGATCACTGGCGTATCAGGTTTGTGCCGACTCACGCAGACCGAATGAGCCACCGGGAGATCGTTGAAATCCTCACAGGCATCAGTGCCGCAGGATTCGATTTCATCAAGACCGAAAACCTCTGCACCTTCGACGGTGAGCGGGGCTACTCGCTCGCTCAGGGAGAGTAGGCATGGCTTCGATCCCCTGCTCTATGACCCAAGAGGTAATCCGCTCGCAGTTCCCCGGACTGCAGACGGACTTCGTGTTCTTCGAGAATGCTGGCGGCTCTCAGGCTCCCGGCTGCGTGATCGACGCGATGACTGATTTTATGAAGACGGCCTATGTCCAGACATGGGCTCCGTATCCGGCTTCTGAAGCTGCGACCAAGGTCTTCGTTGAGGCACACGACTTTGTCAAAGTGATGGTCAACGCTGATGGCGTGGGCGAATGCGCACTCGGGCCGTCGAGTTCAGTGCTTCTTTCCCACCTCGCGACTGCTGTGGGGAAGACCTTGGTGCCTGGAGATCGGATTGTGATCTCCTCATGCAACCACGAGGCAAACATCAATCCCTGGGTACGGCTTGAGAGCCAGGGGATCGAGATTGTCTTTTGGGACCCCGATCCTGTGACCACGGAGAGCAGTGTTGACGAGCTCAAGTCACTGCTCAATGAGCGGACGAAGATCGTTGCGGTCCCTCACACATCCAACTTGCTCGGTGACACGATGCCGCTGAACGAGATCGTTGAGGCAGCCCATTCAGTCGGTGCTCAGGTCTGCGCCGATGGTGTCGCGTATGCCAGCCACGCAGCCGTTGATGTTCAGGACAGTGGCGTTGATTTTTACGTCTATTCCTGCTACAAAGTCTATGGGCCTCACATGGCTGTGCTGTTCGGTCGGACAGAAGCACTTGAGCCTCTAGAAGGGCCGAACCACTACTTCAACCAGCTGAGTTTGGCAGGGAAGTTTGAGCTGGGATGCCAGTCGTATGAGGGCTGCGCCGGGCTGGTCGCATTGAAGGACTACTTGCGGCTCCTGGCTGGCGATGTTGAGTTCAGCAGAGACACTGTGGTCAAGGCGTTTCGCGTGGCAAAGTGCCTCGAGATGCCCGTGATGACAGAGATTCTAGGCTTCCTCAACTCTCGCGATGATGTCCGAGTCATCGGTCCGACTGAAGTTGGGCCAGACAGACATCCGACAATCAGTTTTGTGCACGATACAAAGTCGCCCGAAGAGATTTCTGACGCGGTCTGCGCTCAGGGAATCGGTGTTCGGTGGGGGCATGCCTACGCGGCGCGCCTCTGTTCGGCAGTTGGGGTCAATCCCGACACAGGTGTAGTCCGCGCGAGCGGAGTTCACTACAACACGCCCGATGAAGCGATGCGACTTGTTAGTGCCTTGAAGGCTGCCATTGATGCCTAGCGGCAGCCAAACTATGCAGATCCACGTCTTATATGTGATCTGCCCGTGCATCAGCGCTCATGACAGAAACAGACATACCCCCTAGTTTCGCCCCGGAGACGGCCGTGACTCTGCTCGTGATGGTCCTCGTGGTCCTTCTCGGCTCAGCACTCGCCTCCGGCACCGAAGCTGCCCTCTTTTCCGCGCCCATGGTGCGGATCCGTGCTCTTGTCGAAGATGGCTCACGCCGCGCCAAGATGCTGTTTGACATCAAGGAGAATCTCGGGCGTCCGATTGCTGGCGTCGTGATCCTCAACAACGTATTCAACATCGTTGGATCGATCGTCATTGGCGGCACGGCCGCTCAAGCCCTCGATTCCACATGGCTCGGCGTCTTTTCTGGCGTCCTCACGTTCCTCGTGATCGTGGTCTCCGAGATCATTCCAAAAACGATTGGTGAGCGTCATTCGCTAACGATTTCCCTCGCCGTTGCGGCGCCAGTTAAGGTGTTGACCGTGGTGCTCATGCCGGTGATCTGGTTCATTGAGCGCCTCACCGGGCCTCTCGATAAAGGGGAACTCGGCAGCCAAGGCATCCGGGAGCAGGAGATCAAGATTCTTGCCAAGGACAGCCACCAGGCGGGAGGAATCAGCCGCTGGGAAGCGGACCTCGTTCAAAAGGTCTTCCACCTCAAGGAGCAGACCGCCAACGACATCATGACCCCTCGCGTGAGCATGACCAGCCTGGACGGCGAGAGGACGCTCGAAGACGCCATTACAGACGTGATGGACTCCGTTCACTCTCGCATGATCGTGGTCGGTGAATCTCAAGACGATGTCATTGGTGTTGTGCTGAGGCACGAGCTGTTGACGGCGCTTGCGACAGGAGCATCTCAGAGCAGGGTCAAAGACCATGCGAGAGAGGTCCATACGGTGCCGCAGAGCGTCTCTGCCCAGGAGCTGCTTTCGTCGTTCCGTGCCCGAAGGGAGCACCTGCACGTCGTTCGCGACGAGTACGGTGGTGTGGCAGGAATTGTCACTCTCGAGGATGTGCTGGAAGAGCTGACTGGCGAGATTCTTGATGAGACCGATAAGGTCGCCGATCTCCAGGAAAAAGCCCGCCGGGATCAGCAGTCCAAGCGGAACGGCGTTGGGTAAAGTTTCTGCATGCCCCAGGCGCCCCCATCCGGCTCAAACCGGCCCTCTGACAGCCTGTCAAAAGATGACCTTAAAGGCATCTATCGGCAGATGTGGATCCTTCGAAAATTCGAGGAGACCCTCTTGGATCTGTCCAAGGCGGGAGACCTCCGCGGATCCCTCCATCTGACCGAAGGCCAGGAAGCTGGACCAGCAGGAGCCTGTCTCGCCCTGAGAAAAGACGACGCCATCACGATGACCTATCGTGGGCACGGCTACTATCTGGCCAAAGGCGTGAATATCAAAGAGGTTCTCGCTGAGATCATCGGCCGTGAGAACGGCACGAGCCGTGGCCGCGGCGGAAAGATGCATGTTTTCGACCCTGAGCACGGGGTTTTGGGTGCAAATGGAATTGTTGCCGGCGGTGTTCCCACAGCAGTTGGTGCTGCGTTTGCCAGCTGGCTGAAGGGTGATGATTCGGTGGCGCTCTCTGCGTTCGGCGATGGGGCCATGAACCAGGGCGTGATGCACGAAGTCATGAACATGGCTGGCCTCTGGAAGCTCCCGGTGGTCTTCTATTGCGAGAACAACCTCTACGCTGAGATGACATCACTTGAGGCGTCTTCTGGAGTCACTGAGGTCCATAAGCGAGTGGCTGCATACGGCTTTGAAGGCGTGAAGATCGACGGCAACGACCCCCTGGAAGTCTTCGACGCTGTCACGGCAGCAGTTGAGAAGGCACGAGCCGGTGGCGGTCCGACGCTGATTGAGGCGATGACCTACCGAACCTGCGGACACTATCAGCTCGATCCAGGCTTCGGCGGGTACCGAACGAGGGAAGAGGTTGAAGAGTGGAAGGCGAAGTCTCCGCTGATTCGATTCGGTGCAGTTTTGAAAGAGAAGAAGATCTGCAAGGACAAGGATTTGAAGAAGATTGAAGAAGAGGCCGCTGCTATCGTCGCAGAGGCCAAAGAGTTCGCCCTTGCGGGACCGATTCCGTCGGTCGACGGACTTGCTGACGGGGTGTTCGCCTAATGTCTGAGATGACTTACAGCGATGCCGTCAAGGACGCGATCCGCATGGAGCTGCGCCGCGACCCGGACGTCGTGATGTTCGGCGAGGACATCGCCCACCACGGCGGCATGATGCAGGTCACCAAGGGGCTGCTTGACGAATTCGGCGATAAGCGGATGATCGACACACCGATCTCTGAATCCGGCTTTATGGGAATGGGCATAGGCGCTGCGCTTCGCGGGCTCCGACCGGTCGTCGACCTGATGTTCTTCGATTTCGCGCTCGTCGCGATGGACCAGATCCAGAACCAGCTTGCCAAGACGATCTACATGTCTGGCGGCAAGGTGAAGGTTCCACTGACGATTCGCACACAAGGCGGCGGCTGGAAGGGCGCTGCGGCTCAGCACTCCCAGATGCTGGAGGCGCTGTTTGTGCACGTGCCTGGGCTCAAGGTTGTGACATCGAGCACTCCTGCAGACGCCAAAGGCCTTCTGCAGGCGTCGATCCAAGACGACAGCCCCGTTCTCTTTATTGAGCACAAGCAGCTGTATGGCGTGAAAGGTGAGGTGCCGGAAGGCGACCACATCGTGCCGCTCGGAAAGGCGGATGTGAAGCGAGAGGGCAGCGATGTCACGATCTTCAGCTACTCCTACTGCGTTCACCTGGCGCTTGAGGCGGCTGAGAAGCTCGCTGACCAGGGCGTGAGCGCTGAGGTGGTTGACTTGCGGACTCTGAATCCGCTCGACTTTGATACCGTTGCGGCTTCGGTCTCCAAGACGCACCGGGCGATGGTTGTTCACGACAGCTACGCTCGCTGCGGCATTGGGGCAGACCTCGCGGCTCAGATTCAGGAGAAGCTGTTCGATGAACTCGATGCTCCGATTCTGCGAGTGACGGGCGGCGATGTCTCTGTGCCGTTCGCTGGCGAGCTTGAGAATGCTCTTCTTCCCAATGTGGAGAGGATCGTTGCGACAGCAAATGAGCTGGTGAGCTGATGGGGAAGTTTGACGGTCAGGTCGCGGTTGTTACAGGCGCGGCGCAGGGCATTGGCAAGGCGATCGCAGAGGCCTATGCTCGCGAGGGCGCGCGGGTTGCTGTCCTTGATTTGAACGAAGAGGCCGCTGTCGCGGTGGCTGAATCGATTGGCGGTATGGCTGTTGGCTGCGACGTCTCAGATCTGGATGCTTTGAGTGGGATCGTCGCTAAGATAACCGCTGAGCTTGGAGCTCCTGACCATTTGGTTAACTGCGCTGGCATCTGCCGGACCGTTCCGTTGAGCGACGAGGACATGCCGGGCTGGACAAAGACATTTGACATCAATGTCCACGGTGCGTTCCGCCTCTCGCAGCTTTGTGCTGAGAAGATGAAAGGCAAGGGCGGGACGATCATGAACATGGCGAGCATGTCTTCTTTCTTGCCCAAGAAGGAGCAGGCGGCGTACGGCGCGTCTAAGGCAGCCGTTGTGAGCATGACCCGGTCGTGCGCTCTCGTCTGGGCTGAGGATGGGATTCGTGTCAATGCACTGGCCCCAGGCCTGATACGCACGCCTATGATGGAAGGCAACTTCAACCGTCGGGCGGAGATGCAGGGGATCACTTTTGAGGAGGCGCTCCAGCCGATGCTAAGCACGATCCCCTTGAATCGAGTTGGCACTCCTGAGGACGTGGCCAACGCGGCTGTCTTTTTCGCCTCTGACGAGGCAAGTTATATTACCGGCCAGACGCTCGAAGTCTGTGGCGGCATTTTGATGAGGTAGGGATGAGTTTTTCTGGCATCTGGCACACAAGTTTCACTGTTGACGACATCGAGAAATCGATCGCCTTTTATTGCGACCTGCTAGGCATGGAGCTGGTTCACCGGCAGCAGCAGGCGAACGAGTACACGTCCAAACTAGTCGGCTACCCCAACGCTGACCTTAAGGTGGCAATGCTTCGGATTCCGGGTGCATTCGTCGGCCCATCCAACCATCACTTTGAGCTCGTTGAATACGTGAACCCGAAAGGGGAGCCGGCAGGAACGGAAACGAACCGCGCAGGATCTCCGCACCTGTGCTTTGTCACTGATGACATCCACGCTGATTACGAACGGCTTTCAGCTGCCGGAGTAAGATTCAAAGCGCCAGCACCAATTCCGATTGCAGCCGGTGTGAACAAGGGCGGCTACACCGTCTACTTCCTCGACCCGGACGACATCACCCTTGAGATGCAGCAGCCCCCGGCTGGCCGCATCTGGGGCAGTGTGGACGGCGTCGAAGTCGCGCATCCATGAGCCGCCTCCGCATCGCCGTCCGCGACTGGTCTGCCTTTGAGAGCACGATCGGGCAGCACATCGCTGCGTGGGACGGGGAGGCGGAGTTTGTGTCGTTTGACATCGAGGAGCACTACAAGCGGTTCGTTGCAGAAGACGGCTGGTCGAGTGGTGAGTTTGACCTCTTCCTTTCCGTTACAGATTGGCTTCCTGAGGGTGGGCGAAACGGCGCGTTTGCAGACCTAACCGAACGGTTTCAGAACGACCCACCCGAAGGGTGGCCTGTAGGCTGGCATTCTGCCATGCACCAATTGGTGGAATTCGAAGGCGGCGTCTATGGCCTGCCGTACCATGACGGCCCTCAGGTGCTGCATTATCGCAAGGACCTGTTTGAAGATCCGGAAGAGCAGAAGCGTTTTAAAGATCTTTCAGGATTCGACCTGAGACCGCCAAGAACGTGGCGCGAGTTCCTGGATGTAGCGGTCTTCTTCACGCGGCCGATGGACGCGCTCTACGGGGCCTGCATCGGCGCCTACCCCGATGGCCACAACAACGTCTACGACTTCCTCGTCCATCTCTGGAGCC
>JALGYA010000155.1 GCA_029824475.1 Fimbriimonadia bacterium
GCGAGGCTGGCCATTCAAGATGATCAGCGATGCGGACAAAGTCTTCACGGGTGCGATGGGCTATTGCCACGGCAACGACGTGATGCCGGGCTTTTCAGCCTTTACTAAGGACGCCGACGGTCAGATCAGACGTACTGGCACGTCCAGCTTCGGCCCGGGAGATTCCTTCTGCAGCCCGTTCCACCTCTTCAGCTTCCTTCCGAAGCAGGAAGAAGAGTGGGGACCAAAATACAGCTACTGATCGCCGATTCTTCGCAGTTCGTCATAACAATTGATGCCCTGCCTGCGTCAGACTGAAAGAGAGAATGAGCGAAATCACGCAGGACACCGGCAACTGGGGCGCAACCCGAAAGTTTAGGCTAGTGATTCGAGAAAGGGGCGAATCGAGGGAAATGGGCGGGGACGACATGTCCCTGGCAGTCGGCATCGTCGACAACATCATGATGCAGGCGCTCGACAATGGCGCCTCCGACATCCACCTTCAACCGGAGCGGGATCAGCTTCGGATCAGATTCCGCATCGACGGCGTTCTGCAGCGAAATGGCCAGCTGCCGCCTGAACAGGCAGCCAACGTCATTGCTCGACTAAAGCTCGCGGCAATGATGCGCATCGACGAGCAGCGCGAACCGCAGGATGGCCGCCTCGACATGGAGTACAACGGCCGTCGACTCGGCGCTCGTGCTTCGTGCGTCCCCACGCTCAACGGCGAAAAGTTCGTCATGAGGCTCCTCGACCCGAAGGCGATGCAGGTCAATCTAGACGTCCTCGGTATGCCACAGAGGATCAAGGGAGTCTGGGAAAAAGCGATTCAAGTTCCCTACGGCATGGTCCTCGTCACTGGACCAACCGGCTCCGGTAAGACTTCAACCCTCTACTCATCGCTGAACCAGCTCGACTCAGAAACACGCAACATCGTGACTGTCGAAGACCCGATTGAGTACGAATTCGAGCAGGACATCGCCCAGGTCCAAGTGACGCCGAAGATGCCCTTCCCCCGCGTCATCCGGTCATTCCTTCGTCAGGACCCGGACGTCATCATGATCGGTGAAATCCGCGACGACGAGTCTCTGGCAATCGCGATTCAAGCGGCCCTCACCGGCCACCTCGTGCTCGCGACACTCCATACCAACAACGCCATTGAGGCAGTTGGGCGAATGGTCGACATGGGCGCAGAGGAGTACTTGATTTCCAGCGTGATCACCGCGATCATGGCCCAGAGACTTGTCCGAAAACTCGACCCTGCAAACTGCGAACCGGGCCGATACGAGCGCGACACGCTGGAGGATCTCGGCATCACAGCCGCGGACATGCAGGGTGCGAGAATGCTGCAGCCCAAAGCTGATCAGGCAAACGGCGGCTTCAAGGGCAGAGTCGGCATTTTTGAGCTTATCGCTGGCGACCGTGCCTTCAAAGAGACCATCGCGAAGCGGGCGGGCTATGAAGAGCTCATGGAGACCATTAATGCTCAAGGCTATCAGCCGATGATCGTGGACGGAAAAGAGAAGGTGCTCCAGGGCATCACGACCCCCGAAGAGGTCCTCAGAGCCGTCTATACGCAGACAATCGACTAACTTCTGCGCTCACATTCCGCATCTTGGTGTGGAGTGTGGCGTATGAGGGACTAAGAGCATGCAGAGTGAGGGGCTTGAGCATAGTGAATTCGAGGCGACCGCCAGCGCGGATGCGGTGGCGGTCCAGCATCGGCTCGGCGGCGAGGGTGTTGCTGAGCATGCTGTCCCCACCAAGCGGGTCAAGCGGCGGGATCGAAAGAAGCTTCGTAAGACAGTAACCGCCCCGTACTTATTGGGTGCCTGTGTCCTGGCGGCACTCACGACGTACTTCTTGTCTTCTTCGTTCAAGTCGACGTCGATGGCGCTTTCCCAGGCGTCACAACTGGAGGCTCGCCGTGTCGAGGCTGGGCGTCTTGGGATTCTGGAGGAGCCAGACTTCGATGCATCTTTGGCAGGATCAATGGAGGGCAACGCTGGTCCTCTTCTGAGAGAAGGGCGCCTAGCATTCGAGCATGTCAAGCCGAGAAACCTCTTTAATCCGGCTGTCCAGGGATCATTGCCTTCTGTTCTGACCAGTTCGCAAAAATCGTATCTCGCTTCGCTAGACGTACTCTCACAGAAGACCTGGTTTGACGCCTCGCATCCGAGCCTCGAAGCTGGCATACCAATCATTCAGGACTTGAAATACCTCAGAGACGGAATCGATCTCAAAATCCGCCAGGCCAAACATCACCTTGAGAATGGCGAACAGCGCGAAGCCCTCCTAGCGCTGGAGACAGCGTCTTCTCTCGCATCTCTGCCGAAGGAGGGATCGGACGGCTACATCTGGAATAGCGTTCTTAGAGATGCAGTGAGCAAAGGATGTCTTCAGCTCATGCTGGACTTCCCTGGCAATCCGGTGCTGAGCACGGAGCTGGCCCGGATTGGAGCCTCCCACTTTCGTCAAGTCGATCCAGAATCAGCCTTCAAGCGTCAAATCCGGTTCCTTCTTGGCTTGAAGAACAATCCGGTGATCTCAAGGGAGCAGAGTCGCCGATTTGCCCGAATCTGGCCGGTCAAGTGGGACACCACGAGCTTTTATGATGGCGTCCGCGCAGACGACGCGACCGAGAGCGTGATGCTCGACTACTCAATTCGAGTGGCTAATGTTCTCGATCAGGCGGGCCTTACATTCCGTCAGCGGAAGGACAGGATATACGAGTTTGACCAGGAGTATTTTGATACAACCTCACGTCTCAGCCTGTTCATCCAGCAGTACATGTCGCCCATGAATGACTTTGAAGTCAAAGTGATGGAGAGGAACGCGGTGCGGAGAATGACTCTATTCGCGATCCAGCGCATGCTCAAGGCACAGCTTGGCGAGCCCCTGGACACTACGATCCCCATCGATCCGTTTACAGGAAGAGAGATGCACTTTGTCGAATGGCCCGAAGGCGACTTCGCCCTGATATCAACCGGCACGAATGGGACAATCATCGACTGGTTTGAAGGCGAAAAGAGACCAAAAGACTCCATAAGCACTCCTTACCGCGACGACCTCATTCGCTACTTCAAACCCCTCAGAAGCCAGGGCAGCACCTGATGCTCCCGCCACAGTTTCACCAACTTTGTCGCATCGCAGTCGGCTAGTCACAAGTAACAGGATCTAAGAGGATGCAGGGCGAGAGACTTGACCAACAGGAACTTGAAGCGGCCACAACGGCTGGCGCGCTCGATATACCAGGCCGCCTGAAAGATGAAGCCACCAGCTCAAGCGCCGTAAAGACCAAGAGAACGAAGCGCCGGGATCGCAATGCCCGCAAGCCGAAGTGGAAGCGGCCAGCCATAGTCTTGGCCTGCCTTGCAGCGCTTTTCACTGCTGGTGTTTCGTCGGTCTCAATTCGAAGTCTCTACACCGGCCTATCTGCTTCGCAACAGTTGGCCGGCAGACAGACCGAGGCCAGGAGTCTTGGTATTGCCCTCTCAATCGAGGACCTAGAGCCGAGTGCAGGAGATCCCGCTGAAGAAGCAGGTCTCCTGCTGAGAGAGACCCGGCTCAGATTTGACGACATTAGCCTGCGAGGCGTCACGCGAGCCCTCGAGTCGAACGGAGCGATCAAGCTTGATTCAGAGCAGACCGCGTACATGGCCGCCCTGGACAGCCTCACCACGAAGACCTGGCTCGACACCTCCACGATCGACTGGCGCACTTGGGATCCGTTCGGAGACGACCTCCAGTTCCTCAGATCAGGAATCGGCTCCAAACTCGTTCAAGCTGAGTCGCACTTCCTGGCTAACGAGCCAACAGAGGGATTGGCGGCTCTGGAGACAGCCTCAAGACTTGCACGCCTTATCGGGTCGAATTCTATGCTGCCGCAATGGTCAGCCTCGCTTCACAATGCCGTCACCCAAGCCTGCATGGACATTCTGAGAGAGTCTTCTCCTGATCCTGACGTGTTCTCAGAGATTGTCCGAATCGGTGCCGACAACGCATACGACATAGATGTACGCACTTACTTCGAGACCAATGTCCTCGCGGCGGTAAGGCTGGCAAGGGATCCCGCAAGCTATCCACAGATCATGGTGGACTTCGGCCTGAGACAGAATGAGCCCCGGGGAATCACTCTCAACCGGCTCTGGCCAGTCTTCATGGATCCCAATTCGCTCTATGACGGTGTTCGTGCAGCTGAAGCAAATGAAAGCGCAGTTCTAGACTTCGCGATCAAAGGTGCAAAACTCCTCGCCCAGGATGACCTCAGCCCAATTCAACGGGCGGCGGAGGCTCAGGCTCTTGACCGCATTTTTGGTCCTGAATCTTCCCGCGTCAATGTGTTTGTCAACGCCTTTATGCCCCGCATGGTGAGCATCGTTGACTATGACACGATGCTGAGTCGGTACAGCCTGATCAATCAGTACGCGCTCGCGCGCTTTGAAGAGCACCGATTGGGGGAAGAGATGGACTTTTCAACACCGCCGATCGATCCTTATTCGGGCTTCCCGCTTAGAGTGTTGACTTGGCCAACGGGTGAGTTCCTCGTGATCTCAGGCGGTCAAAACGGCCGGTTGGATTCGCTCTACACCCTGCCTGACAGCCCCAGAGCACCAAGAATGGCACACGGCAGCGACGACCACATGACCTTCTTTGATCCAAATCCATCCCAGCCCAACGCGCCGTAGACCTCAAGAGATTTCCTTCAAAGTCCCACTCTCCAGCCCTCCAGAGTGGAACTGGAAGGCCAATATCTGGCATTCTGCTGTTACGATGGATAAGCGACTGGCTTCCCTCATTAAAGTTGGAGCAATTGTTCTCATTGTGGCGGTCATCATTAAGTTTGTTGTGCCCGGCATGACCGAGAAGGCACAATACGCCAAACCGGCGAAAGATCTCGCGTCTCTCACCGCCCAGGCGACAGAACTCAACCTCCCTCTTACGGCTGAGGCCGTACCTTCCAGGCTCTCAAAGGATCTGACTTCAGGCGAAGCCTTGAAAGCGATCGCTGCGGAGCTGATCTCTTCAGGCGACTACCTGAATGTGATCGACCCGCGCGATGGAGACGGCTACTATCGTGACCACGTCGCAAAGATCGACGCCTACTGTGATCGGCTCTACAAGCTTGCAGAACAGCCTGTCGTAATCACCACAGACTACGAAAACGGTGCTCTCACTGAGATGATTGTGATGCAGCCGTTCTCAAGTGCGAGCCAGATTCTTACGTTCCGCCTCAAAGGCGACCTTGAGACTGGAAACTACGCGCGTGCTGAACAGGACATGCTCCTGATCCTCAAGCTCGCTGAGCAGGCCGGAATGCACCCTGGAAAGCCCGGCGCTGTTGCCTGGTCGTCGCTTGTAATCAATGTCATTCGCCCCCTCCTTGAGGAGCTGGCGACCAAGCCAACGAATGCAAAGATAGTTGCCATGGCAGGCAATGTGCTTGCTAAAATCCCAGCTAATCCTGGCCTGCTCGGAACACTTGAGATGGAGTTCCATCGCACGTACCAGGCTGCGCTCACGCTGCCTGACATGGACAGAACGCAGGTCGCTTCAATCAACATCAGCGGAATGCCGCACGACTCCATGCCTCCCACTCATGCCCTTGCATCAGACGCGATGGCCTCACGAACACTTGAAGCATTCGTGCAGATGAGAAAGCTCATTGATGACAGCGCAGGCAAGCCGTACAACGACCTTGGCATCGAGATGGATGACATCCTCAAGGATTTCCAGATCACCGACAAAGTTGATAAGGACCCCTCGTACTACGCAATCAGCCTCCCCTGGCAGATGTATGAGCAGACCGGAAAGCAGCTGTCTCGCACAGACGCGCTCCACGAGCTTGCTATTCAGACGCACAAGATTCTTGTTGACGTCGCGGCATCTGGAGCTGCCGTGCCTGATTCGATGGCAGCCGACGCCACGAACTCCGGTTTGGCGATGGTCTATAAGAAGACGGCGAACGGATTCGCACTCTCCGCATCCGGAAGCCCTGACCCGTATATCGAGCAGCCTCCTGGCGTCTATCGCGACCAGGAATGGGCCTACACAATCCGCGTCGATATCAGCTGATTATCGGGGGTCTGGCCTACTGATGCCAGGCCCCTCTCAGCTCTTTCCGGACCACGAATTTCAATCCGCTCCAGTCCTCGTCAATAGCGCAGACCTTAACGTCCACGAGGCCTGTCTCCAGCAGCCGAGTCTGCACCTCGTCGAATCCCACTTCGCTCTCAATAGATGAGGGCTTTTTGGGCCAGGACATCCACAGCATTCCATCTGGATCGAGTGTCGATGGCAGCTCTGCAGCGGCAGCTTCGAGCTCTGCTGCTGTTGTGACAAAGACGATCACAAACTGATCACTCTCTGACACGAACTGCGCCTGCGCTTCAGAGTCATCGAGTGCACTCCAAAACGAATCTGGCGCGTTAATAGCCATCGCTGGAACCCCAGGTTTGATGCCGAGTTTTGCGGCCAACGGCCTCTTGGAATATCCTGCCACTGCAGAACAGTACCCTTCAGGCACTAAAAAGCGCGGCGTCCATCTCGTGGTCGCCGCGCTTCTTATTGGACAGTTTAGAGCAGGGGCCGAACGGCTTCGATGATATCGTCTGCGTCCGGAATGCACTCAAGCTCAAGAACTCGTGCATAGGGAGTCGGAACGTTGAGTCCGCCAACTCGGCCGACGGGGGCATCGAGGTCGTCGAAGCACTCTTCACCGATCCGCGATGCGAGCTCAGAACCAAATCCACCAAACTTCCAATCCTCATAGACCACGACCGCCTTGTGAGTCTTGGCGACTGACGCATAGATCGTTTCAGAATCAAGCGGCTGGAGGGATCGAATGTCGATCACTTCTACGCTGATGCCTTCTTCAGCCAGCTTTTCGGCAGCTTCCTCACAGGCAAGAACCATGCGGCTGTACGTAATCAGGCTGATATCAGCCCCTTCTTTAGCCACACGAGCCTTTCCAAACGGAACCGTGAAGTCTTCTTCTTCTGGAATCTCACCAGTTACTGTGTAGAGCCCTGGGCTCTCTGTGAAGATAACCGGGTTGTCATCGCGGATAGCCGTCTTGAGCATGCCGTAGGCGTCTGCAGGAGTCGAAGGCGCGACAACCTTCAAGCCAGGACAGTGTGCAAACCAGCCTTCAAGCGAATGGCTGTGCTGTGCAGACAGCTGCTTGGCGGCGCCGCCAGGACCTCGAATGACCATGGGGACACTTCCCTGCCCGCCGGTCATGTAGTGCACCTTCGCGGCGTGGTTCAGAATCTGGTCGAGAGCCAGGATTGAGAACGACATCGTCATCATTTCAACGACTGGTCTGAGGCCATCCATGGCAGCGCCAAGAGCGATTCCTGTGAACCCAGCCTCGGTAATCGGTGTATCGATGACTCGCTTGCTGCCGACCTTCTCGTGGAGGCCCTGCGTGACTCGGAATGTGCCCTGATAGCGGCCGATATCCTCGCC
>JALGYA010000156.1 GCA_029824475.1 Fimbriimonadia bacterium
GTTCACAAGGGCGTTTTCGAAGCACTTCGGCATGCCGCCTTCTGACTTTCGGACAACGAAGCGCGATGCTAATCCCCCGGTGACTGAACACTCGCCCGTCGATATTGATGTGCGGATTGAGTCCCGCGAGCCCTGCACTGTTGCTTGTGTGCGCCATGTCGGCCCCTACAGCGATGTTGGCCAGGCGTGGCAAAAGATGATGAAGTGGGGGTGGAGCAAGATCGCGTTCGGCAAGGCCGATTCGTTCGGCCTCTGCTACGACGACCCCGATATCACCGAGGACCAGCGAGTCCGCTACGACGCCTGCATCGTGGTTGCAGAAGGCGCCCGTGTGAAGGATGGAATTGAGCTGCAGTCGCTGGAGGGTAGTGACTACGTGGTTGCTCGGCACGACGGGCCTTATGCGACGATTGGTGAGACGTACGCCCGCTTGTTCGCCCGAGTCGTGACGGCTCCAATCGACGGGCTCCAGTGGAACCTGGGTGACCCGCCTTCGCTGGAGGTCTATTTGAATGATCCTCGTAAGACTAAGCCGGAAGATTTGAAAACAGAGATCTGGATGCCGGTCTTGGAGCGGCTTCGGTAGCACGGGCCAATCCTCTCTTTCTCATCGCCCTGTCCCCGAAAAACTGTCAGCTCAAGCTAACCACAAGGATGTCTTCGGTCTTGGTGCAGCTCGCAAAGTGCTATTTGCTCGGTGGCTCGTCAATTAGCAGCCCTCTTTCCGTCATGAATTTATCCGCAGGCCGACCGTACTTTTCTCTCTGGTCCCACATGTAGGCCCTAGCATCCGTTGACTCTTTCATAGCTATGGTTAGTGATTGCCCCGTAGTCCGGTGCTTCGACCAGACATCTAGGCTAGCACTGTTGCTAAGTGCCTCATCGTAGCATTCAAGAACTCCATGGGCATACTCATCATTTGAATGTGGAAACGGGCTCACAATCCTCGTCCAGATCTCTCGATCACCCTTGAGTTTAACTGTCGTGCGAGGCAGTAATGCACCAATTAGCTGCTCATGCTCGTTGTCATCAACGTAGCCTTTCCAGATTGGGTCCTTCCGGGCGAGATCTTCGTTTATTAGATCGAACGCTGTTCTATCCAGCCAGATTAGCGCCCCCTGGCTACACTCCATGTTCGAAGCAGCGCAAAAAACTCCTTCCCCGGCCAATAGATTATCGTCCATCCAGAAGTCGCCAACGGTAATGCATCCCCGAACCATAATTGAAGGCGTCGTTCTTGCCTGAGCATGCAGAGCCGTGAGGCGCTGAGCCAGAGAGACTATCGCAAATGCATCAGAACCTTCAACGCCCGCTTGGACCGGGACAGCCAAGACAAAGGTATCGCTCATGAAGGACGTAGTGCAAGGGAAATACTCCCGATCTGTACTCTTCCACCTAGATTGCATGAATTCGTCGTGGGCTGATATCGCTGCGCGAATTGATTTCACTTTTTTGATCATCTGCATCGCGCTTAGGGCTGACTGCTTGTAGCCAAGAATGTCCACCATTGCGATCGCGCCTCTCTGCAGCACTCCGTCATTATCCACTCCACTATTATCGCTCACAAATCGCAGGCACTACATTGAGATATCTAAGCGGACAAATGCTCGTCCAATGGCACTGAAGCCGAACCATGGGCATCTGATCAGCGTCCGTGAATTACCTCCAGGGCTGTCCACCTTCACGAAACTTCGGTCAAGAGTTCTCTTCACGCTTCCCCCGCCGCTCACCAACCCGCTTCTCGTACCCTCGATCGCTCGGCTCATAATACGGCGTCTCCAGCCCCGCGTCCTCAGGCAGATAATCCTTGTCGATGTACGCCCCAGGGGCGCCGTGGGGGTATTCGTAGCCTTCGCCGTGGCCGAGCTCTTTCATCCCTTCAGCAGGTGCATTCCGCAGGTGCATCGGGATCGGCTGCAGAGCTTTGTCCTCGACATCCGCGAGGGCCTTGGTGATCGCCAGATTCGCACGGTTTGACTTCGGCGCCTCGGCCAGGAACGTCACCAGCTGGCCGAGAACATAGCGCCCTTCAGGCATGCCGATCCTCTCAACAGCTTGCGAAACTGAAACCGCCAGCACCAGCGCCTGCGGCTCGGCGTTGCCGATGTCTTCGCTCGCCAGGATCATCAGGCGGCGGCAGATGAAGCGCGGGTCTTCGCCGGCCTGGAGAATCCGCGCCAGATAGTGCAGCGCCGCGTCTGAATCCGAACCCCGGATCGACTTGATGAACGCCGAAATCGTGTCGTAATGGTAGTCGCCTTGCCGGTCGTATCGGATCGCCTGACGCTGCAGAACCTGCTCCACCAATTCAAGTGTTATTGACCCATTCATGGGAGCCAGCAAGGAAGAAGATTCCAGCGCATTCAACGCCGTCCGAGCATCGCCATTGGCACACTTCACGAGGTGGTCGAGCGCATCATCAGCCAACGACAATCGCCGCCCTCCGAGCCCCCTCGCCTCATCCGACAACGCTCTGGTCAACAAGCCCTTGATGTCATCTGGAACCAGCGGCTTCAGAGGCAAGACCCGAGCCCGTGAGAGCAGCGCAGGGTTCAGAACAAAGAACGGGTTCTCAGTCGTCGCTCCGATCAGTGAAAGCGTCCCATCCTCCAGATATCCGAGCAGCGCGTCCTGCTGAGACTTGTTGAAGTGGTGGATCTCGTCGAGCAGCAGCAGCGTCGCCTTGCCGTCAAACCCCTGCCGCTCCTTCGCTCCCTTGGCAATGCGCCTGATGTCGGCGACACCAGCCGTCACCGCACTCTGCACTTCGATATGAGCATCCAGATGGGTGGCAACAATGTGGGCTAGTGTGGTCTTCCCGCAGCCAGGTGGTGCCCACAAAACAACCGAACCTAACTTCCCTTCTTCGATTGCCTGGCGGGTCGGCGTCTCTGGCCCAAGCAAATCCTGCTGGCCGACGTACTCGTCCAGGTTCCGCGGCCGCATCCGCGATGCGAGAGGCAGTGTTGCAGACTCGCCAGTGCTTTGGAAAAGATCTCCGGCCATTACGGGCCTATGCTACTTGAGGGGCTAGTCTGGATGGTGCTCAGAAGATCCTTGAGTTGGCTCCTCAAACTTCGAGTGGATTGACTGTTCGATATCTTTGACGGCCAGTTTGAGCCTGTCGACGACTCCCGTCCTCCGCGCTAACTCCACCTTCAAGCGCCTGAGCTACTCTCCCACCACCTCTCTCCGCTCATGCGTCAGTTGATCCTTGCGCACGCTTTCCTCCAGGATATCGACGGTTCGTCGCACTAGGTTTTTCTTAGTAATCTCGATTATGACCTTGTCGCGAAGGGCACCCATCTCCTCTTGCATCTTAGCTAGATCAGAACTTGCTGGCATCTACTAGATTGTATCGAAACATTCTGCAAACCAGGCCTTCGGCGGTACTCTGGCAGGCGATCATGAGCGACACCGCAGCGAGATTTGCAGGAGATATCCCGAAGTTCTACGACGAATGCCTCGGCCCCGTCCTCTTCGAGGATTACGGTGCCGACTTGGCACGCCGGACATGCGCATCCAGCCCTGGCTCAGTGCTGGAGCTGGCCTGCGGCACGGGCATCGTCTCCAGAGTTCTGCGTGATCAACTTGGCTCCGAAGCACACATCACCGCTACGGACCTTAACCCTGACATGCTCACCATTGCGGGCCAGAAGTTTGCCGATGAAGAAGCCATCGACTTCCAGCCGGTCGATGCAACAGACCTCCCGCACGACGATGCCAGCTTCGATGCTGTGATGTGCCAATTCGGAGTGATGTTCTTCCCCGACAAAGGGCTTGGCTTTCGAGAAGCTCAGAGAGTTCTGAAACCCGGCGGCATCTACCATTTCAACACATGGTCTTCACTGGATGAAAACCCATCCATGGGCTGCATTCAGGGCGTGATCGAGAAAATCTTCCCCGAGGATCCCCCAGGATTCTACAAAGTGCCGTTTTCGTATGCGAACTGCGGCGAGATATCAGACGAGCTGCGAGATGCTGGCTTCTCAGGCGTCTCCTATGAGACCGTTGAATTTGACAAGGAAGTGAAGGACTTTGATGGCTTCACGAACGGCCTTGTCTACGGAAATCCGCTCTCGATCGAGATCGAATCGCGCGGCGGCGATCCCCTTGAAGTTCTGGCGGCGTTCCGTCAGTCGATCGCCGATGAATTCGGCTCAAGTCCGTGCCGCGTGCCGTTGAAAGCGCACGTCTTTTCCGCGACCAGATAGATCTGAGCATTGCTCTTTAGTAACGGTCTGGATCGCCACGGCGTCGGACTGATTGGAGGCGATTTGATATGTTTTCAACCAGAGGACGAGAAGAATGCAGGGCAGCATTGAGAGGCCTTGCCATGATTTTGACAGTGACTACGGTAGGTTCGATTCTTGGGCAGGGCGGCCAGAGCGGATTCGGAGGAGGCGCGGGTGGATTCGGGGGTGGAAACATCGTTCCCGACGGATCCGCTGAGACGACAGAGACGCTCATTCTTACTCCCGGCCAGCCGAGCGAATGGGGGCTTGAAATCGAAGAGGGCGAAACGGTTTTCGTAACCGTGACGACCGTAAACTTCGACCCAGAAGCATGGATCGTGGACTCGGAAGAGAACGAGCTCATCCGCAACGACGACATCGTTAAAGGTGATCAGCGGTCACGGCTCGTGCATACCTTCGACAAAGAGGGTGACTACAAGATCATGGTCGGCAGCTTCGAGTCGAAGCTCGGCGGCCAGTACGAGATGTCGATTCGCAAGTTCAAGCCTGAACTCGCCGAGCTCAACGAAACCAAAAAGCAGACGCCCGAAGAGTCCGGATATCAGTGGGTGAGATTCGAAGCACCAAAGGAGACGACTCTGCTCGTACGAATCGAGGGGCGCAGTGCGCGTGATGCTGAGTTCTACGACACCCTAGGCAACGAAATCGAAGACGTTGGAACCAACTATTTAGATGGGTGGGTGTTTGTCTCCGAAACCGAAGGTTTCTATTACGCCAAGTTTGTAGGCTCGGATGAAACCAGCTATGAATTCAGCGCCCTCACCGAAGTGCAGAAGGAGACTGTGCTTGAAAAGGGCCCTTCCCATCACAATTCGACTTCAGACGCCATCGTGACGTACTCCTTCGCAGCCTCAACCGGAGATCTGATCCAACTCGAAAGCGAGGCTCGTGGCGCCTCAACGTACATCTTTCACAAGGATGTACCACTCCCCGAAGCGATGGACAAAGAGGAAATCAAAGACGAACAGATCATGCCGATTTGGAGTCGGGAAAAGTACGGTGGCCGCAAGACAATCTTTGTCCGCAAAGACACGACCATCAAGGTTTCTGTGATCGGATCAATCAATGAAGCCATTGAGTCAGCGGTTACGCTCACGAAGACTATGCCTGCCATGAGACTGAACGCCAGCTCCTCTGGCAATCTCAAAGTCGGCGACTACGACACGTGGGAGTTTGAGGGCAGGGCTGGAGACGTCATAAGGCTGACTGGAGAGGCAGCGACGTTCGACTTCAACATGCACGTATACGACCCCGACGGGCGTGACATTGAGGAGCTCTGCGACATCAGTTCAGAAAACCTGAATGCCTCAGATGAGATGGTTCTGACGAAGACTGGCAAGTACTTCGTGATCATCCACTCATACGGCAATGGCGGAGGAGGAAGCTACAGCCTCGGTCATTCAATCCTCCCAGCAAAGAACCTCGCGTTCGAGACCGTGCAGACTGGCGAGATGGCTGATGACGGTTACGACATCTGGTCGTTCGGAGGCAAGAAAGATCAGACGATTCTGATCAGCATGAGGTCAACCGACTTTAGCCCCAGCTTCTACCTGTACAAGGCCAACGGTGAAGTCTTGAATTTCAGCTTTGGGCGTTCCGGCAGTGATCAGAAAACGATCACCATGAAGCTGCCGGAGGACGGAACCTACAAGATCCTCATCAGAGGAGATGATGGCAAATACAAGCTGAAGCTCATGGACTTCGACTTCGCCTCCTAGGAAGTCTGCGACCCTGGTATTTATGCCGGCAATCTCATGGTTTGTCGGCATGAATCCTGCTGTACTATGAACTTGAGGAACGCTATGCGCAAGTTCAAAGCCACGGTTCTCATGATCTGCATCACAGGCCTGGCTGTTAGCCAGTCTGGCGGAGTCGTCTCGTCCAGCGACCGCCTGCCGCCGACGGAGGGTGCCTACCACGGCAGCTCGTCGCACATCTTCCTAGATGGTCAAGCTGTCCTAACATGCAGCTCTCACGGAACCTTCCAGTCCAGCGAATCTCCTCCGAAAAAGAAGGGCGAGTCCAAGGACATCGCCTACGGCGCGAGGTTCCTGGGCGACATCACACTCAGACCTCCTCTGGTGGACCGGACGACAGTCATCCCAATCGATCAGCCCATTAGGATGGTGGAGCGCATCACAAACACTGGCCGAAATCGCGGCGACCGCATCTTCGACACCGAGCTGATCTCGATGAGCCTGTCTGGCGGCGCCCTTCCAGCTGGGATCATCATCCGCGAATCAACATCCAAGGAAACGCTGGGCAGAACTAGGATCGAACGACTCCCAAAGCGCCAATTCCGCATCCATACCAGCTACCAAGTCTGGATGGAGCTCTCGCTCGATGGAGGCCGCACCTGGCACCAACAGGATCGGCCAGTCAGCATGATGCTCATGCCGAACCACGTTAGATAGCTACTTGATGGCAAGCCCCATCTCTACCGCGTCCGCAAACGGGACGCGCATGCCTGCCTGCCACAAGGCTTCAAACTGATCCGCCCCGAGCTGCTTTCGAGCACTGTCCACCATCAGAGTGTAGTCAGCCTCATACGCCGGATCGCGATCGAGCCCAAGCCGATTCACCTCAGCATGGACTGCCCCCAATAGTCGTGCACAGTCGCTGGTCAATCCGCGATGCAGCAGGATCAGGCCTGCCGCTTCAAGAGATTCCGCCTGCCCCTCGATATCTCCAGATTTCTGGTGCAGCAGTATCGATTGTCGATTCCGCTTCGCGGCAGCTGTGATCCCAATCGCTAGTGCGGAGAGTACACGCCATGCATCTATCGACATCTCAAGGTGGGAGTGCCCTCCTTGATCTCCAGGATTGAAGTGCTGGATCTTCAGGTCTTGAATTTCGCCAGATACGCTCCCAAACCAGGCTGAGGACATGCCGTACATCGTCCGAATCTGAGCTGGGCTCAGCAGGCTCACCTCTTGATCTTTGACGTTCTTGGGGATCGATTCCGATAGTTCCTCCCAAGCTTCCGAGTCATCTGACTCTTCAATCCCTTGGTTCTCCCGATACTCCTCCCAAGTCAGCCCGCCGAAGGCCTCTCTGGCCTCAGCCTTTGCCGCATCCAGACCAGCGGCCGCCTTCACGTACCGCGGATCTTCCTGACTCGCCCAGAAAGCTAGATAGCCGCCTGATACAAGGACAACCCCGAGAACGATCCATTGCCATTTA
>JALGYA010000157.1 GCA_029824475.1 Fimbriimonadia bacterium
CGAGAAGCTGGAAAGGAAGGACACACTATCCGTCTTAAGGACGGCATGACGGGCTACGTCGTGAAGAAGGCAAAAGCGCCAAAAGTGCTGAAGTCGAAGGACGGAAACTTCGAAGTGCACGTCGTGCGGAAAGCCAAAGATGGCAAGCCAGTGGTGGTCGGCGCGAAAGCCCGAACAGCCAAGGGCGCAAAATCGGCAGATCTCATGAGCCTGGTGGAGAGCCTCTCCGCTGGTCAGAAAGAGATCATGAAGGAGCGAGGCTATCTCAAGATCAGCGACCTCACAGTCAAGCAGCAGAGCCTGCTGGGCGAGATGGCCAAAGGCGATGGCAAGTTCGAAATCGCGTTCAGCGATGGAAAGACCAAGGTTCGGATCAAGAGCTGATCTAATCTAAGTCATCTACTGGAAGAGCCCGGCTGGATTCCAGCCGGGCTCTTCTTTGTAGGGTGTTAGTCGAGATTCCTGCCATTAACGTCGAGCTTGAACACGTAGCCAAACGTCTTGGCTGCCTGACGGCACATCACCATTCGGCTGAGGAATATCTCGAAGTACTCCATCACTGAAGCGACGGACGTGTCAATTTCCAACTCTAGCGCAACTGACTTCGAAGCGGCATCCAGCTCAACACGGCTCCTTTGAACAGCATAGTTCACACGATCGTGGATGTCGTATGTCTCAAGAATTGGGTTTTGAACCCGCGAGAAGTGGACGTCGCTTTTGTCAGCAATGATCAGGGCCGCAGACATGACGCTCACTGGCGTGCCTTTGAGCTCCTCATGGTTGCCAATAGCTCCCAGGATGGGAGCGAGCTCCTCCGGCGGCATCCCCATTTCGTTGAGCAGAGTGAACGTGATGCCAGCACCGGTCATCGGGTGGTTGATCCGGTTCACAACATTGCCAATGTCATGCATGTAGGCAGCAATCATCCCCAGCTCGATCTGGCGCTGATTCATCTCAACGCCCTCCATGATGTAGCGCGTGATGCTGGAGACGATGCCGGCATGTCGGTGGCCGTGCTCAGTGAAGCCGATGGCTTTCATCACTTCGTTGGCCCCCTTGATCAGTTCATCGACCTTGGGGTTCGCCTTGACGTCTTTCAGCGTCACAGGCTTGATGTCTGCAGATTCGAGCAGATTCATTGCTTTGCCAGGAGCCTAGATCGGATCTAGGAAACTTCCCACTTCATCTCGACGGATGGAGTGGTGTTTAGTGTCGCCAGAACTGAGCAGTACTTGTCCTCGCTCAGTTTGATCGCCTTCGACACCTGGCCCTCTGTGAGACCATCTCCACTGATCTTGTGATTGACTCGGAACGCGGTGATCGGTCGCGGGAAAACGTCCTTTGGCCCCCGATCCCATTCGACCTCAACGGAGTAGGTCGTGATCTTTGCCCTCATCTTGTTGAGGATCATCACTACGTCCATGGCTGAACAGGCGGCGACTGCAGAGCAGAGAGCCTCGACGGGGCTCGGCCCGCTGAGGTTGCCTCCATTCTCCTTGTAGGTGTCGTATCTCATCGAAGCCCCGCTGGGGTTTTCGACGTTGAATGCCATTCCACCATCCCAAGTTATCACTGATTTCATTCTTCTATTCTCTCACGGCCTTAGCCTGGCCGTCCGGCTTGGCCTACCTTACAATGACCTTTGGAGGCCCCTCGGCGACACGGCCAATCTTGGCGCCGAACCCAATATGCCTTCCAATCAGGGCGAGGCCGCCCGATGACTGAGGATCAACCACGAGGTGGGTCATCCAGTCTGGCAGCTCTTCGCTCACCTCAAGGTTGTCAGCGAGGAAGCTGCGGTTGGCAGATCCACCTGCTGTCAGACAGCCTTCTCCAATAAGTCGTTCTACGCCTGGGAAGATCGGAAGTGCGGCTGCATCGATCTCGATCGAGACGCTGCTGGCTCTGCAGATGTTGAACATGTGGCCTGCCAGACCAAATCCGGTCACATCTGTGGCGCAGTAGCAGTGTGTCAGCAGGCCTTCTTCAGCCGCGTGCTTGTTCAGCATTGACATTGAGTCGACCGCGGTCTGCAGCTCTTCATCGGAGCACTTGTCGTTCATCGCCGCCGTAGTGATGACCCCCGTTCCCAGCGGCTTTGTCAGCCAAATTTCGTCTCCAGGCTGGGCGAAGTCTGTCCTGAATACTTTTTCAGGATCAGCGATCCCCGTGACGGACAGACCGAACTTCGGTTCGGGGTCGAGAATCGTGTGCCCTCCAGCGACCACCGCACCTGCCTCGGTGGTCTTGTCGTACATTCCCCGCAGGATCTCGGACCAGACTTCTGGTGGAGCCAGATCAGGGTCAAAGCAGGCGATGTTGAGGACAGTAAGAGGCTTGGCGCCCATCGCGTAGACATCACTCAGCGCATTTGCCGCTGCAATCAATCCGTACGCGTATGGGTCATCAACGATGGGCGTGAAAAAGTCGACAGTCTGGACAATCGCCTGACCGTCTTGCATGATGAACACCCCTGCGTCGTCGTTGGTATCAAAACCGACCAGGAGGTCCGGGTTCGTTGATGAGGGCAAATGGCGGAGCACCTCCGCCAACTGGGACGGACCCAGCTTTGCCGCTCATCCAGCGCAGGATGAAAGGTGTGTCAGCCTCACGTCTTCAGCATACAGGAGATACGCCGATCAGAACTTCATCTTCTTGAAGACTTTCTCTGGAACTGAGCGGATGATGAACATGATCAGCCGCCAGAAGCCAGGGATGTAGACGACATCCTTTCGCTTCGTCATCGCTTCCACGATCTGACCGCCGACATCCTTCGGATCTGCGACGAGGAAAACACCGTCTTTTCCGAAGGTCATCGCGGTATCGACAAAGCCAGGTTTGACGGTCAGGACGCTGACCCCGCTCTTGCTTAATCGTGCTCTCAAACCGCTCAGAAGCTGCGTGAAGCCGGCCTTTGCTGAGCCGTATACATAGTTGCTCGCTCGGCCCCGCTCGCCAGCCACTGAGCTGATGCCGACGATCCAGCCGGTCTTCTGCTCTTCAAAGTGCTTGGCCGCATGCATGAGAATCGTGCCCGCTGCGGTGTAATTGATGGTCATCACCTGCTGCGCGAGGGCTGGAGCCTCGTTCTGTGCATCCTGGCTGCCCATGAACCCGAAAGCGCAGACCACACAGCGCAGGTCCTCCATCTGGTCAACACAGTCCTCCCAAAATCCCTCGTGAGACTCCAGATCCTCTGCCTGGAATTCTCGGACCGAGACGGTTGCACCGGTTCTCAAGATGAGATCAGCTGCGATGCGTCGCAGCTCCTGAACATCACGACCAGCGAGCGAGATATCCCAGCCTTGTCTAGCCAGGGCGTAGGCGGTCCATCGTGCCATCGGTGATGTCGCACCGAGCACCAGAGCGGTGCCTTCAATCCCCGGCAATGTTCAGCCTCCTGGACAGGTCAGAAGCAAACTTGCCGCTCGGATCGTACTGTCGGAGCACCTTTCTGAACTCGTCAAGTCTCGGATACATGTACGGCAGAGAATCAGCCTTCATCCGGCTGTCCTTCACGAGGTAGACACGCCCCCCAGCATTGAGGACGATCCCGTCCAGCCGGTCGTGGAACTCATCCAGGCCCGGCTTGTTGGCGAAATCAAGAGCGAGCGTGTAGCCGCCTGTAGGGAAGGAGAGCATTCCGCGGCCCTCCGGCCCAAACTTCTTAAGCACGGCCAAGAATGAAGCACGACCAGACTCAGTAACCAGCTCAAGGATTGCCCTGAGGCCGTCTCTTGCCGACTCATGCGGCAGCACGCACTGATGCTGTACGAAGCCCTTCTTGCCGTACATTCGCCCCCAATTCTTGATGCCGTCCAGCGGATAGAAATACGGATCGAACTTGGTGACAAACTCACCGCGGCTGCCTTGGCGGAGGTTGAAGAGCGAGTTGAACGCCTTGACCGTGAACTTGTTCAGCACGAAGCTCGGCAGATAGAACGGCATCGGCTTCTGTTTGCTGAAGCTGCCGTCAAGCTTGTTGTTTTCGCGCAAGGGGATCTCCCCGATCGCAGCATGACGGCCGTTCATGACGACTGAGCGCCCAAGCTTCTCGCCTGTCGCGAGGCAGTCGATCCAGGCCACTGAATAGGGATTTTCTGCGTCGTCGATTGCCAGAAAATCGAGGGTCTGGTCAAGGTCTTTCGTTGGTGTGTGCTTGACCGCCATCCAGGACGTCTCAATCTTCTTTAACTTCAGGCTGACTTCAGTGATAAAGCCTGTCAGGCCCATGCCGCCCGCTGTCGCCCAAAAAAGATCTGAGTTCTTGTCGGGGGAGATGATCCTCTCTGCGCCGTCGGCTGGAATGATCCGAGCAGAAGTCACATGCTGGCTGAAGGCACCGTCCACATGGTGGTTCTTGCCGTGAACGTCAGCTGCGAGGCATCCTCCGAGCGAGCAGAACTTGGTGCCCGGCGTCACCGGCAGGAACCAGCCACGAGGCACAAAGGTCGTGAGGATATCCGCCAGCGAAACACCTGCTTCAGCCCGCAGGACTCCAGTCTCATCGTCAAAAGAGAGCATCCTGTCTAACCGTTCGGTTAGAACGGTGTGGCCTTCACCGCAGATGGCAGCGTCGCCATACCCTCTGCCCATTCCGCGAGCGATTTGAGGCGACTCACCCGGCTTGAAGTCCCGCATCTTCTCCGGGCGGAGAAGAGTGGTCGGACCCGCAGGAGAGCCGCCCCATCCCGTAAGGGACGGAGCGGCCTTTTCTGGCAGGCTGCGGGAGGGCTCGGGATGCATGGGATTAATTGTCGGCGCTGATGACGTCTATACCCATATACGAATGAAGTGCCGGTGGGAGCACAACATCGCCATTTGCCAGGCGGCCAGACTCTAAAATTGCGGCGATCAGCCTCGGCAGCGCGAGCCCCGACCCGTTGAGGATGTGCACGAACTCAGGCTTTTCACCCGGTCCGCGTCGGAATCTTATGTTTGCTCTACGGGCCTGGAATGCTTCAAAGTTCGTGCAGGACGAAATCTCAAGATACTCGCCAATGCCTGGCGCCCAGACTTCCAGATCGTACGCCTTGCAGCCCTTGTCGCCCATATCACCCGCGCAAAGCTCGATGACGCGATAGTGAAGCCCCAATGCCTGCAGCACGCTCTCGGCGTCCCGAACAAGCTCCTCAAGCGCGTCATAGCTTCGCTCCGGAAGGACCATCTTGACCAGCTCGACCTTCTCAAACTGGTGCATCCGCTGGATGCCTCTGGTGTCGCGGCCTGCTGCCCCCGCTTCTTTCCGGAAGCACGGAGTATGAGCGCACTTCTTGACTGGCAGAACGGTGCCGTCCATGATCTCGTCTCGATAGAGATTGGTGACAGGAACTTCAGCCGTTGGGATCAGCCAGAGGTCGTCATCTGCCTGGTAGAGGTC
The DNA here is from genome assembly GCA_029824475.1 of Fimbriimonadia bacterium. Classification (GTDB taxonomy): domain Bacteria; phylum Armatimonadota; class Fimbriimonadia; order Fimbriimonadales; family Fimbriimonadaceae; genus JALGXY01. The sequence continues at coordinate 5,381 of JALGYA010000157.1, forward strand.
ATCTGCAAACTTGGGGAGATTTCCTGTGCCGACCAGCGAGGATCCGAGCACGAGTGCCGGAGGATAGACCTCGTCGTAGCCGTTCTTTGTTGTCTGGATATCGAGCATCAGGCTGATCAGAGCGCGCTGGAGCTTTGCGCCAATGCCGGTGTAGACAGCAAAGCCGCTTCCGCTGATCTTGCTGGCGCGATCAAAGTCGATTAGTCCGTGCTCAACCGCGATCTCCCAGTGTGGTTTTGTGCCTTCGGCAAAAAATGGCTTCTCGCCCCACTCGCGCACCGGCCGATTATCCTCTGGTGTGAGGCCGTCCGGCGCTGATTCGTGCGGCATGTTCGGGAATTCGAGTTCGACATCCTCCAGCAGCGACTCAAACGTGCGCTCCTGCTCTTCTAGATCCTGAATCTGTGCTTTCAAGCTTGCAGAAGCGGCCTTGGCGGCTTCCGCCTCTTCCTTCTTGCCCGCTTTCATGAGCTCGCCGATCGACTTGCTGGCGACGTTCATTTCTGCCTTGAGTTCGTCCCGTTTGTGCGTGACTGATCTCCACTTTTCGTCCAGTTTGATGAACTCATCTACTGGTGCTTCGAGCCCCTTTCTTGCAATGGCGTCCCGAACAGCGTCGGGCTCTTGTCTGATCAATCGGCGATCAAGCATTCTGCTCAAACTGTACCTTGGCCTCAAATGAACCTGTGCTGAACGGCATCATAGGGACCAAAATAGGCGGAGTGCTGAGCAGCAAACACTTGAGGGCTTTGGAAGAGGCGACGGGCGTTGAATCGACTGCCGCTGCCATTTCGCGTCTCGCCAAAAAGTACGGCGATGCCGCTGCTGGATGGGCGTTCACTCAGGCTTCATTGCGCCAGCGGGCTGCAGCCAAGTTTGATCGAGCGTCTGAGATGCTGTTCGACCGGCCAGGCTATGAGATGGCGAGCCACGAGCATGTGGCGGCGTGGCGGGCGTCTCGATTTCCGGCCGGTGCCCCTGTCCTCGATATGACCTGCGGGATCGGGGGAGATCTGCTGGCTTTGGGTGGCCGTGGGCCCGTGGCGGGCTGCGATATCGACGAAGCTCGGTGTGAGCTGGCGAGGCACAATGCCGACGTGTTTGGCGTTGAGGCGTTGATCAGCTGTCGGGACGGGCGAGAGCTTCTTGCTGATTTTGACTACGTCCTTCTCGATCCGGCCCGGCGAACACAGGAGCGAAGAAGGCTCAAGCCGGAGATGTTCGAGCCCAATCCCTGGGACCTGATTGAAGAGCTCAGAGCCAAGAGGCAGGCGGCGATCAAACTGAGTCCGATGCTTCCCGACGAGCTCCTTGAATCATTCGGGGGCCGAACGGAATTTGTCAGCTTCCGCGGGGAATGCCGAGAGGCGCTGGTCTGGTTGGGGGCCGAGGCCGGCAGCGGCGTTGGCGCTGTGCGCTGTGACGATGGTGAAGTTTTGGAGTCCTGTCCTAGCCCTGACCCAGCTTCCGCCCCCATGCGCTGGATCTACGAGGCGGACCCTGCTGCCATCCGCGCCCATGCGCTAGGCGGATTTGGGCTGGCATCTTTGGGGGACTCGCCTGGCTATCTCACCGGAGACGAGGAGGTCCGGACGCCTTGGTTGACGCAGTGGGAGTGCATTTGGTCAGGCGCGTGGCGGAAGAAAGTTGTTCAGGCTGAGCTAAGGTCGCTTGGAGCCCGGGTTACGATTGTCAAGAAAAGGGGGATTCCTGATGACCCTGATCAGATCCGGCGGCAGCTCAAGTCAGGCGGAGACGAGGCGATTACGCTCTTTCTCTATCGATCAGGAGCCTCGTCGAAGGCGGCCCTTTGCAGAAAAATTTGAAGAATCCACGTCGCCTGCCGACAATTAGAAGTGGAAGAGTCTTTTTGTTGCCTCCAAACACTCCAGATGGCCCCGCTTTACGGTGGGGCCATTATTTTTTTGCGTTGATCTTGATGAGCTCGGCCATTGCAGCCAGGTTCTTGCTGTCAGGGAAGGCTTCGAACAGCTCTGTGACGGCCTTTTCTTCAAGCGGACGCCATGGCATCGGTCCG
>JALGYA010000158.1 GCA_029824475.1 Fimbriimonadia bacterium
AAAAAGAAGAACCCTGAGGCCGACCTTTCAGAGCCGGTAAAGCCCATTGTCTGGTGGCTCGATTCAGCGATTCCCAACAGGCACAAGCCAAAGGTTCGCGAGGCGCTGCTCACATGGAACAGCGCCTTCGAGAAGATCGGCTACAAGGAAGCCATCGTCGTCAAGGATATGCCGGATGACGGCAGCATCGATCATGCGGACGTGCGCTTCAACACCGTCCGCTGGGTGGCTTCCCCGAACAGCGCCTACGCTGTTTCTCAGACCCGCGTGAACCCGATGTCCGGTGAGCTGATAAACGCAAGCATCACTGTGGACGCAGGCATCGCCCGAACGTTTGGCGGCGAATTCGAAGTCAGCATCGACCCGACAGCCATTTTCAAAACCGATGAGCAGCGTCTTGAAGATGCCCTGAAGATGCGCTTTAGCGGCGTCGACTGCCAGGCCGCCCTGATGGGCTGGCAGCAGGCCGCCCTCGGCATGATGGCTTCTGAGAGGCTGACGGAAGGCGCGTCGATCGAGCGAAGCGAGTTCATCGGACAGTTCATCCGGTGGGTCACGATGCACGAGTTTGGGCACTGTCTCGGACTGCGCCACCACTTCTCCTCGTCCGGACAGCTCGACATGGAGCAGCTGGGTGATGGCGACCTTGTCGCCGAAAAAGGCACCGCCGCCTCCGTCATGGACTACGTTCCGTTCAACCCGCAGGCGATTGGCGGAGGAGTGGACTTCTGGGGCCAGAGCCTGGGCGAATACGACTACCTCGCCATCGAGTACGGCTACAAGGAGTTCAACAGGCTCCAGGCTGACCACGAGATCCCTGACCTGGCGAAGATCGCGTCACGCACAGTCAAGAAGGGTCTTGGTTGGCAGGGCGACGAGTACGCTGACATGATCGATCCGCATGTCACAAGGTTCGATCTCTCGGCGAAGCCGCTCGACTATTGGGGCCGGATCATGGACCTGTCCCGTACGCTGCTCTTCAGCCTGGACGAGCACTCGCCCAAAGAGGGCCAGAGCTACTACACGTTCACGCGCGAGTTCAACATCCTGATGAATCAGTACGCGAACGGCGCGAGCCGGGCGATGCAGTACATCGGCGGTGTCAAGCGCACTCCCGGGCACCTCGGCGATGGCCAGACACCCGCAATCTCGCCCATCGAATCGAAGGAGCAGCGAGAAGCCTTGGCGCTCATCAATAAGCAGATCTTCTCGGAGGATGCTCTGGCATTCCCGAAGCGCTACTACAAGATGTTCACGCCCAACCCCAAGGCTGATCTCATGGAGTCGGTGATGCACGGGCTGGAGGACTATCCGATGCTCGACAGCCTTGCTGGGCTGCAGGGCTCTGCTATCCGGTCTCTGCTGAGCAGCGGAACGCTGCGGCGTGTCGCCAACCACGAGTTCGAGGCTGAAGACAGCGAAAAGCCGCTTCGCCTGAGAGAGCTGCTGAGTTCTGTGAAGTCGTCAGTGTGGTCAGAGCTTCGGTCTGGCAAAAACGTGAGCCCGCTGAGAAGACAGCTTCAGCGGGACCACATTTCCGCGTTGATCACGCGTGGTGTCCAGTCAGGCAGCCGCACAGAAGTCAATGTCCAAGCGTGGGGAAGTCTCAAGGAGCTGCTCGCCAGTCTAAAGGCCGCAAAGGGCAGGTTCAGCGACCCTAACTCGAAGCTGCACATTGATGACTCGATCATGCGGACCGAGCGGGCCCTCAATGCCATCGAGACAATAGGGGGCAGCGGCGCCGGGGCGCCGCCGAGCCTCCTCGATATGCTGCTTGGCGGTTAGCAGCTACTGAGGAGTCAGATCGCAGGCGTCCGCTGGGCGCCAGCCATCGGCTCTGTCAGTCCATTTAATGCTGCATCCGATCGGATTGGTGACTTGGACAGGCGGTTCGCGCCCGTCAAGCACGGCCTCAAGGACGTCATCAAGTTCTGCGGTGGTCGACTGCGTCCAGTCTCGTGGATTGTCAATCGACCGGCCCGTATAGACCAGCTTCCTGTCCTGATCGAACACAAAGAAGTGGGGCGTTCTTAGGGCACCGTAGGGAAGGGCTGCCTCCTGGTGGTCATCGCAAAGGAAGACCCAAGGGAAGTTGTACTCGGCCATCCTCGCGACCATATGGTCGAAGCTGTCCTCAAGGTAGCAGGTCGGGTCATTGGAGTTGATCGCGACCATCTGCACTCTCGGCGAGAACCGGTCGATCGTCTGCCGGGTCTTTTCATCGCTGCCGTGAACGTAAGGGCAGTGGCAGCAGGTGAAGCTGACAACTAAGATCTCCGCCTCAGTGAAGCAGTCAAGTGTGTATGTCTTGCCGTCCGTGCCCTTTAGGGAGAAGTCAGGTGCCACCGCACCGATCGGAAGTGTGAATGTATCACTCATTTTCTTCGGTGTTGTCAAGATACCTGTGCTCTGGCATAATGAATGTATGGTCACGAACGCGGCGGCTTCGCTGCTCTTTGGCATCCAGAGCGCACCTTTGACCCTGCCGAACATCATCGGCTCAAACATGGTCCTCCAAGCGGATGGGCAGACCCCAATCTGGGGCACCGCTGCGCCTGGCGCGAGAGTCCAAGTCCGGTTCCAGTCTAGGCATCACTATGCTGAGACTGGAGATGACGGGAAATGGTCCGTGAACTTGACCGGCCTGAACCCTGGCTCCTCGGATCGAATGACAATATCTTCGGGCAATAGTCAGAAGGTGCTTGAGAATGTCGCGGTCGGCGACGTCTGGCTCGGATCGGGTCAGTCGAACATGTATTGGCCGCTGCAGCGGACAGAAGATCCTGACAGGAACGCCTCCGAAGCGAACTACCCGGATATCCGGCTCTTTGCGGTCACTCTAAAGGCAGATGCCTTCCACAAAGGCGATGTCGAAGGGAAATGGGTGGTCTGCACACCCAAAACTGCGATCAGCTTCTCGGCAGTTCTCTACTACTTCGGCCGAGAAATGCACCGGACGACTGGCCGACCTACAGGGCTGATTCACTCATCCTGGGGAGGCACGCGAGCCGAGGCCTGGACACCGCTGGATCATCTCGATCGGTCTCCAGTGACCAAAGGCATGTCCGACTCATTCCGCGAAGGGCTGCAGAAGATTGAGGATGCAAAGGCAGCCGGTGAGGCCGCTCCGGCGGGTGTGATGGCTTCGACAGACCGACATGCACCTTCCGCACTCTACGAAGCGATGATCCGACCGCTGATGCCATTCCACATCAAAGGAGCGATCTGGTACCAGGGCGAATCCAACGCTGGTCGGGCAAAGCAGTATCAGACTCTGTTCCCGGCGATGATCACCTCTTGGCGCGATGACTGGGGCCAGGGTGACTTCCCGTTCTTCTTTGTCCAGCTGGCAAACTTCATGGCTCGAAAGCCTGAGCCGGCTCAGTCGAACTGGGCAGAGCTGCGCGAAGCCCAGACGATGACGCTTAGTCTCCGCAAGACAGGCATGGCCTGCATCATCGACATTGGCGAGGCTGGCGACATCCATCCAAAAAACAAGCTCGATGTCGGTCGACGTCTCGCGATGTCGGCGCGCGATATGCTCTATCCCCAGACTGAATTGATGTCTGGCAACAGCCCAATGATGACCAGGGCAACAATGCAGAGTGATCAGGCCATCATTCGATTCCAGAACGCCTATGGACTGAAAACCACCGACGGCAAGGCCCCGCGTGGGTTCGAGATCGCAGGTGCCGATGGCAAGGCTGTCTGGGCGAACGCGAGGATGGAAGGCAGCAGCATCATCGTCTCGCATCCGAGCGTGCCGAGCCCGAGAGTCGTACGCTATGGCTGGGCAGATAATCCGGACGTGAACGTGGTGAACGCTCTCGGGCTGCCGCTCGTGCCGTTCCGGTCAGACAGCAATTAGCTCTTGATTGCCGGTGGAGCCACCTTTATTCTGAAAGGCTCCATCGGCAGGCCATCCCAGTTGAACACGTTTCCCTGTGGATACGGTTGCCAGGCATATCGAACCATCTTGACCGGCGAGCTGGAACTTAGGTGCAAGAGGATCGTCTCGCCTGAAGCTGTGCCAGCGACCCTGCTGAACGTCTTCCCGTCCAAGCTCACTTCAAACGGCCCTGGCTGGCCGGTTGACCCCAGTCCGATCACTGGACCAACGTCCAAGAATAGCGTTTTGCCGTTTTGACTGGTTCCCTGGATTGTTGGGCCCCGCCACTCAACATCCCGATCATAAGCGACGCCAAGCGCGGCAAGGGCGAGCCGCTCTCCCACCGGCTTCTTGAGCTTGGGATGAACGTCGATTGGAGAACCTAAGTCGATTGTGCAGGCCATGCCCGTGTTCGGAATGCTGAGAGCATTTGCCATCACCTGCCGAAGCTCTGGCCAGAGCCAGGAGTTGTAGCCTCGCTCAGTTCCCATGCCAGGCAGCTGGACGAACAGGAACGGCATTTCAGGCTGATTCCAGGCGTCTCGGAATCCGGCGATCAGCTGCGGGAATAGCAGCTCGTACAGGCTTGGTGAGTTTGAATTTGACTCACCCTGATACCAGAGCATCCCAGCGATGGGGAAGTTCTTGACATGCTCCGTCGCGGCCTTGTGCATGAAGCCAGGGAAGTAGGCATGCGGGACAGGCAGTCGCTTCTCAGCGATCCCGCTCCACTTGGCAAGGTTAGTCGCTGGACGCTCATGACAAAAATCGAGAACGTCTGAGCTGTTCCACCAGTCCGTCAGGAGCAGCGGGGATCGAGCATGCTTCATCAGCTGACTCTCCTCAACCCAGGCTTCGATAGGAGTGCCGCCCACCGCAAAAGAGATGACACCGATCGGCGCATCGATCTCTCTGGACAGCGCCTCGGCGAAGCGCCAGGCGACAGCGGAGAAGGGGGCAGCCGAATCCGGATTGGATTTGTGCCAGCCGGACCAGTCCATGTATTTATCGGGCGTGCTCTTCGCGATGTCCGCCTGAGAAAACTCTCGGCGGACAGAGTGTGGGTTTGCCGTGAGAAGCAGGAGCCGGATGTCGTCTCGATCTGATGCGGCCAGGGCTTCATCTGCGAAGGTGCTCGATTTGAGCGCGAACTGCATGTTCGACTGGCCTGTCGCGGCCCAGACCTCGCCGACCAAGACATCCCGCAGCACAAGCTGGTTTTTGCCCTCGATATCGATGATTACAGGGTCGAATGAGGCCTCCCGCGGGGAGAGTTCTGCCTTCCAGTTGCCCGCTGCATCGGTGGTGACGGTGACGATATCGTCCTGAATAGACACTTTGACGACTTCGCCTGGATCGGCCGTCCCCCAGAGCACCACAGGCCTGCCCTGCTGCACAACCATATTGCTGCTCAGTGCCTTCGCCAGCGTGACATCACCGAGAGCCAGTGATGCAGCTGTAATGGCCGCGAGGGATGCCAGGAGCCTCATGAGCCTTTGACCAGCTGGGTCATCTGCTCGAGCACTGTGGAGTCAGCGATTTCGTACCTGTTCTCCGGCGGATAGAGGGCCCCACCGAAAGTGACGTGCGGCCGACTCAAGGTCGAATCATCCTGAGCCTGCCGGAACGAGGCGAGATGGATCTGGCCGCAGCCTGTCTTTGCAATCAGGTCATGGACGTTGTGGGGGCGGATGCCGCCGCCTGGCATGATCTCGATTCTGCCGTTCGCCTGGTTGATCAGCTCCGCCAGCAGGCCAGCCCCTATCAGAGCTTGGTCTTCTTGACCGCTCGTGAGCAGCCGTGTCACACCGAGATCTATTAGCTGCTCTAGAGCCGCCTTGGGATCGGGAGTGACGTCAAAGCACCTATGTACAACGGATGCACGGTCTCCACACGCCTCCACCAGCTGCCCAATTCGGTCGGTGTCGAGCGTGCCGTCTTCGTTGAGCACTCCAAAAACGAGCCCATCCGCGCCGGCATTGATGCATGCTTTCGCGTCTGCCAGCATCGCTGAGAACTCAGCCTCCGTGTAGTTGAATCCGCCTCCGCGGGCCCGGATCATCACTATTACTGGGATATCTAGCCGCTTCTTGGCTTCAATCACGGTTCCGATGGAAGGTGTAAGACCGCCAAAGAACATGGAGGCGCAGAGCTCCACGCGGTCCCCTCCAGCCTTCTCAGAGAGAATTGCGTCATCGAGTGACCCGCAGCAGAATTCCAGGAGGCACGACATGAACCGCAGAATACCGCCCAGGTTGGTGCGTCAGCCTGAGCCAGAATAGGAGCCATGAAGAAGTTTCTGATCTGGGTGGCCGCAGCGGCTCTGCTCTCCCTTGGCTGCGCCAAGGCGCCAGAGACCATGCCAGCTCCAGAGAACACCTCCAAGACCGATCATTCTGAGGCTGATGAGGTCAGAACTGAAGTATTCAGAGGCCCATCCACGGAAGAGGGCCTTGAGATCAAAGCAGAGCTCGCCCCAGAAGGGCTCCTCCGCTGGACAGAAATCCGCGAAGGAATGACCGATCAGTACATCGGCAGATACACACTTGAAGGCGACCAAGTGCTGATGCTGATCGGCGTCGAAGACTTCAATCCAGACGGCTCCGCCCCTGCCAGCAGCAGGTCAGCACTATTTGTGCGCGTTGATGGCGGGCTGGAGCTGAAATCAGGTGATGGCATTGCGCTTGAGACGGGCGCATTGCTTAGCCACGCGATTCTTGAGGACTAGAGGTCACATCTGGGCCCTCAGAGTCATGGGGCTTTAGCACCCTCGGCGTGAACTCGCCGTCGAAGGGTGATATGATCGTTTTCGACTGAGAAATGGGTTGTTCGTGCCTGGCACGTCCCGCCGGGACTCTTGACTTGAGTTTCGGCATCGGCCTATAATTCTCGGTTGGCAGAGGCTTTGGCTTCTGTTGGCTCAGAACGGAGGTCGGACTTCAGCGGCGATTACCACCAGAAAAGGCGGCAAAACGAAGCGAAGCGAGGCCCATGTGCGAGCAGCACGGGGCATTTTTTGTGCCCGAGCAACAAAGAACGAATTTGAGGATGCAATGCCGACGGTAAACCAGCTCGTCAGGAAAGGCCGAACCAACCCGGTTGTGAAGTCTAAGTCACCCGCGCTCAAGAAGAGCCCCTTCAAGCGTGGTGTCTGCACGGTCGTACGTGTCATGACACCCAAGAAGCCCAACTCAGCTCTGCGCAAGGTCGCTCGTGTTCGACTGACCAACGGGATCGAAGTCACAGCCTACATTCCAGGTGAGGGTCACAACCTTCAGGAGCACTCCGTTGTGCTGGTACGCGGAGGCAGAGTGAAGGACCTTCCCGGCGTGCGATACCACGTCGTCCGAGGAACGCAGCAGACAGCTGGCGTTGGCAACCGAATGAACCGCCGAAGCAAGTACGGCTCTAAGCGGCCCCGACAAGCCAAGTAAGGAGATTTAGAATGTCGCGAAGAGAACATAACTACAACAGAGAGATCAAGCCTGATCCGGTCTACCAGAGCGAAATGCTC
>JALGYA010000159.1 GCA_029824475.1 Fimbriimonadia bacterium
TTCACACCGTATTATTAGGTGCTTCTGCTCTCGTCTCGGCTACTATTTTGAGTTGATAACCTAATATGCGACCAGCTCACCGGTTTTTCTGGTGTATAAGGGCTTTTCTGAGGATTAGCTTAGGACGACAACGGGCCGACTCCTCAGAGGTGCCACCTGCATCAAATCCATGTCAAGATAATCCCAATGTTCGGGCTCCTTGCTGCGGCGGCAACAGCACCGCCAAAAGCGCCAAATATCATCTTCATCCTCGCGGATGACCTTGGATACGGCGACCTCGGCTGCTACGGGCAGAAGCTCATCCAGACTCCTCGCCTTGATCGAATGGCAGACGAAGGGATGCGATTTACAGACTTCTATGCCGGTGCACCAGTCTGCGCACCAGCCAGGTCGGTGCTGATGACTGGGCAGCATGCTGGCAGAACGTTCGTCCGCGGCAATGGCGGCGCTGCCAAGCAGACCCTCCGTCCAGAAGACATCACGGTTGCTGAGATCCTCACAGATGCCGGATACACCTGCGGCCTATTCGGTAAATGGGGGCTCGGTGAAGAGAACACAACCGGCCATCCGCTCAAGAAAGGCTTCGAGTCATTCTACGGCTACCTGAATCAGCAGCACGCCCACAACTACTATCCGGAATACCTGTGGCGGAACAACGAGAAAGAGCCGCTGAGAAACGTTGTCACCCACATGGGGAGCCATGGCGGCTACGCAACAAAACGTGTCGACTACAGCCACGACCTGGTCATGAATGAAGCCATGGCTTGGCTCAAGACAAGAGGTGAAGAGCCGTTCTTTCTCTATCTGGCACTCACGATCCCGCATGCGAACAACGAAGGCACACGGGGCACCGGCAACGGCCAGGACGTGCCGGATCTCGGCATCTACAAGGACAGAGACTGGTCCGAGCAGAACAAGGGCCAAGCCGCGATGATCACTCGGATGGACCGCGACATCGGCAGCCTCCTCGACTGGCTGGAAAAGACAGACCAAGCAGAAAATACGCTCGTGATATTCACAAGCGACAACGGGCATCACCGCGAAGGCGGGAACGACCCAAAGCTGTTCGATCCCAACGGCCCGCTCCGCGGGATGAAGCGAGACCTCTACGACGGTGGGATCAGGGTGCCGATGATCGCTTGGCAGCCAGGCACCGTTCCCGCCGGCACGACTTCCGACCATATCGCTGCATTTGATGATGTTATGGCGACCGCCTGTGACCTGTCGGGGCAAGAAACCCCTGATGGGACCACCAGCGTCAGCTTCCTTCCCGAACTCACCGGCCAGCGACAAGACCAGCAGGCCAAGTCGCACCTCTACTGGGAATTTTATGAACGGGGCTCCTCCCAAGCCGTCCGATTTGGACGCTGGAAGGCGGTCCGCAAGCCGATGATCACCGGCGATCTCGAGCTCTTCGACCTCAACACGGACATCGGCGAGACCAACAACCTTGCCGCCAAATATCCAAGCACAACTGCAAAAGCTGCGAGGCTGATGGATCTGTCCCACGAACCTAATCCGAACTGGATTCCACCCAAAAAGAACTCATGATAAACACGACGATCGCGATCGCGGCTGCCGCACTGACTGCTCCCAGCACGGAAGCCAAACCGAAGCCGAACATTATCTACATCCTGGCCGACGACCTCGGCTATGGAGAGCTTGGCTCATACGGCCAGACGAAGATCAAGACGCCAAACCTGGACCGCCTCGCGGAGCAGGGCGTCCGCCTGACAAACCACTACTCAGGCGCGCCGGTCTGTGGGCCGGCCCGGTGCACGCTGATCACTGGCAGGCACCTCGGCCACTCGATTGTCCGCGACAATTGGGAGGACGGCGGATATGAGCAGAGCGAAACTGCCAAAGAGGGCCAGTATCCGCTGCCCCCAAACACCTACACCATCGGCACAATGCTCCAGAAGGCGGGATATCAGACCGGCTCTGTCGGCAAGTGGGGGCTTGGTGGCCCTGAGAGCACAGGCCTTCCGCAGGATCAGGGATTTGACTTCTTCTTCGGCTACCTCTGCCAGCGCAAAGCGCACAACTACTATCCCACGCATCTCTGGCGCAACGACGAGAAGATCAACCTACGCAACCGATACTTCGATGCCCACCAGACGCTGAAAGAGGACCCAAACGACCCGGCAAACTATGAGCAGTACAGCGGCAAGGTCTACGCCGCGGACGTGATGGCTGACCAAGGCGTCCAGTTCGTTCGCAAGAACGCCAAGACACCGTTCTTCCTCTACGCTGCCTATGCCGTGCCGCACGTCGCTCTGCAGGTCCCGCAGGATTCGGTGGACGAGTACATCGGCAAGTTTCCTGGCGAGAAGCCTTATCCCGGCGGCCGCGGATACTTGCCGCACTACAAGCCGCTCAGCGCCTACGCCGCGATGATCACCCGCATGGATCGCGACATCGGTGACCTGATGGACACGCTCGATGAGCTGGGCATCGCGGACAACACGCTGATCATGTTTACCAGCGACAACGGCCCGACACACGATGTCGGCGGGGTTGATACTGGCTTCTTCAATTCAGCCGATGGGCTGCGCGGCCTGAAAGGCAGCGTGTTTGAAGGTGGCCTTCGCGTCCCGTTCATCGCTCGGTGGCCCGGCAAGATTGAGGCCGGAACGGAGTCGGCATTCCCGTCTGCATTCTGGGACATGATGCCGACCTTCGCTGAAGTCGCCGGCACTTCAGTTGATGCAGAGACCGACGGAGTTTCGATGCTGCCTGCGCTGTTCGGTGAGACCGAAAAGCGTGATGGGCACCTACTTTGGGAGTTCTCTGGCTACGGTGGCCAGCAGGCCGTCCGCAAGGGAAAGTGGAAGGCCGTGCGACAGCAGGTCAAGAAGAATCCCGACGCTCCGATCATGCTGTTCGACCTCTCGGTTGATCGCAATGAGAAGAACGACGTTGCCGCCCAGAATCCTGAGATCGTAGAGCGGCTCAAGAAGATCATGTTCTCCGACCGCTCTCCAGCCGTGCTGGACAGCTGGGAGAACTGGGTCCAAAAAGGCAAGCTCGAATAGGCTGATCAAAGCCCTCTCCACCAAATGGTGGAGAGGGCTTTTTTGTCACTCTTGGAAGAGGACGAACATCACGCCCTGCGGATCTTTCATCGCACACCACGGCCCGTAGTGCTCCCCTCCCGGATCTTCCAGAACAGCCGTCGCGCCCATTTCAAGCGCCTTCACCTTCTCGCCCGCCAGCTCGTCGACTGTGAAGAAGAGCAGCCATCCCGTGTAGCCGTCCAGCCCTTTGAAGGACTGAATCAGGCCGAATGAGTGGGCGTCGCCGTTCATCGCGGTGTAGTCGTTGTGGTCACCCATATCAGTGGGCTGAGTTTCGACATCCAGCAGCTTGCCGTAGAACGCGCTGCTCGCCTCCGAATCAGCGGAGTGATGCTCAATCCAACTAATCTTCCTGCTCATGGCATCAGTGTGCCACGAAAATCGCCCTCACTCGCCTGTACGAGTGAGGGCGATTCTGTTTGACGAAGACCTTACTGGCAGGCTTCGCACTCGCCGCCATTGATCATGGCGTCGAGCCGGCAAGCCGCCGCAGCCTGCTCCGGAACGACCTCAACTGGCGTCGTCTCTTCCTTCTTCTTCACAACCGTCGCCTTCTCGATGTTCGAGGCGCCGAGGGTGCGGAGGTAGTAGGTTGTCTTCAATCCGACACGCCAAGCGTGGCGGTACATGTGAGACAGAGTCTTCATGTCCGGGCTGCCGAGGAACAGGTTGACCGACTGTGACTGGTCAATCCACTTCTGCCTTCGCGCTGCCGAATCGACGATCCACTTATAGTCGATCTGGAAGGCTGACTTGTACTTCGCAACGATATTCTTCGGAATCTCAGGGATGTTCTCAAGATCGCCGTCGAAGTATTTGATCTGATCGACGATGTCCTCAGTCCAGAGACCCATGCCCTTCAGGTCACGAACCATGTACGGGTTGAGAACAACAAAGTCGCCGCTCAGGTTGCTCTTGACGTACATGTTCTTGTACATCGGCTCGATGCACGGGCTGGTGCCCATGATATTTGCAATCGTAGCGGTCGGCGCGATGGCGAGGACGTTTGAGTTGCGCATGCCCTGCTTCGCGATCTTCTCACGAATCGGCTGCCAGTCCATCTTGCCGCCTCGCGGGACCTTGATCTCTTCGCCGCGCTCCTGCTCAAGCAGCTCCAGCGTGTCCTGCGGAAGCATGCCGCGATCCCACTTCGAGCCCTTATAGCTTTCGTAGGTGCCCAGCTCACCGGCAAGGTCGCTGCTCGCTTCGTAAGCGTAGTAGGCGATCGCCTCCTGGAACTCGTCGTTGAACTCAACGGCCTCATCAGAAGCGAAGCCGAGGCCCTTTCTGAAGAGCGTAAAGTGCAAACCCATCACGCCCAATCCGATCGGTCGGTGGCGCTTGTTAGAGCGCTCTGCCGGGTCGGTCGGATAGTAGTTGATGTCGATGACGTTGTCGAGCGCACGGACCGCAACACGAATCGTCTCGCGGAGCTTGTCGTGGTCGATTTCACCATCGGCTGTCAGATGGTTCTCAAGCACAACCGAGCCGAGGTTGCAGACGGCCGTCTCGTCGTCGCTCGTGTTGAGCGTGATTTCAGTGCAGAGGTTGCTGCTGTGGATGACACCCTTATGGTCCTGCGGGCTGCGCAGGTTGCAGGGGTCTTTGAACGTGATCCAAGGATGGCCCGTCTCAAAGAGCATCTTGAGCATCGCCTTCCACAGGTCGAGCGCCTCGATCTTCTGACCGTTGACCTCGCCCCGCTCCGACATCTCTTCGTACTCGACGTACTTCTCTTCGAACGCCTTGCCGTAGAGGTCATGCAGGTCCGGCACCTCGCAGCTCTGGAACAGCGTCCAATGCGCCCGAGCCTCCATCCGCTTCATGAACAGGTCTGGTATCCAGTTCGCCGTGTTCATGTCGTGGGTGCGTCGCCGGTCGTCGCCGGTGTTCTTTCGCAGCTCAAGGAAGTCAAAAATGTCGTTGTGCCAACTCTCCAGGTAGGCGCAGCCGCTTCCAGCGCGCTTGCCGCCCTGGTTCACCGCGACGAGCTGGTCGTTGTGCATCTTCAGGAACGGGATCACGCCCTGGCTCTCGCCGTTTGTGCCCTGAATGTAGCTGCCAGTGCCTCGAACTGAGGTCCAGGATCCGCCCAATCCGCCAGCCCACTTGCTGAGGAAGGCGTTCTCGGCGATGCCTCGAATCATGATCGATTCGATGCTGTCGTCCACCTTGTACAGGTAGCACGAGCTGAGCTGAGATCGTTTGGTTCCCGAATTAAAGAGCGTGGGAGTGGAGCTGCAGAACCTGCGGCTCTTGTACATGTTGTACAGCTCGATGATTCGTGCTTCGCGATCGCCCGGCTCCTCACGGAACAGGCCCATCGAGACCCTCATCCAGAAGAGCTGCGGAGTCTCCAGCCGCTTCGCGGCGCCCGCCTGCTTGTCGGTGACAAGGTAGCGGTCGTAGAGCGTCTGGATGCCGAGATACTCAAAGTCGAGATCAGCGGTCGGGTCGAGCGCCTCACCCAGCTTCTTCATATCGAAGCTGGCCATATCTTCGGCAAGTCGGCCGATCTCAACGCCCCGCTCCACGTACTTTGCCAGCGCCTTCGCGTGGAACTCCTGCAGCTTGCCGATGCCATCCTTCAGGATGTCCCAGCCAAGGCTCTCCTCATACATGTAGGTGAGCAGAATCCTCGCTGAAAACTTCGCAAAGTCGACGTCCTTTTCGTTCAGCGCTTTGGCGTTGAGGAGGATCGTCTTTCGCAGATTGACGGAGTCGATGTCGCTGTGGACAGACCGCAGCAGCTCTGTCATCAGCCGGGCTGGGCTGTAGTCGATATTGAGCCCGATCAACGCATATTCGATGCGGGCCCGGAGGTCTTCACCCTCCCAGAACTGGCTCGAGCCGTCCTCGCCTTTGACGAGGATCATCGAGAACTGGTCGGTGCCGCTCTGCTCTTCCGAATCGCGCTGCACGCGCATCATCGACCGATGCGCTCGGTAGCTGATATAGGCTTCTGCGACCTTGAAATGGCCGCCGAGCATCAGCTCTTCCTGAACGAGGTCCTGAACTCTCTCGATGGATACGTAAGCCTGGCCAAGCTCCTTGGCTCGCTGCGAGACGCGGCTGGCGATGCCAACAGCATGCTCAGAAGCCAGTTTGTGCGAGAGGAACGCCTTGCGAACTGCGATTTCGATCTTCGCCTCGTTCCACGGCACGACTCGACCATTTCGGCGAATCAGCTTCGTCTCAACAGCCGGCTCAGGCCGCTTCATTCCAGCGGAGCCGCGAGCCAGCACCAGTGCACGAGCAACTTCAAATGCGTCCTGCTCAATGAGCTCAGCTTCGATCATGACGCTCAGGTCATAGCTGCTCACGCGCAGGCCTGCGCTTGAAGCCAGGCCGCCAAGTCGATCGAGCACACCCATGGTTACGGCTACTACGAATCGGCTGTTCTGAGCCGACTCAAGATCACTGCCACCACGGGAAATCTGGCTCGCCATCAGCGAGTCGCCGATAATCTGTGCAATATCACCAGGCGCGAGCTCGCCCTCGCCAGACTCAGAGTCAAGAACTGCCGGGCAGGGCATCGCCAAGTCGGCAACGGCCGGACGCCAGTCTAAAGCGGGGCGGCCATCGGCCGCCGCTTTCTTCAGTTCAATGTCTTCCAGGATTGGGAATCGGTTCTGCATGTCGTCCTTCCTTGGCTTATAGCTCGTCGTCGTCGACCGCCTCCAGCGATGACGACTTTCGATATTCAGTTACACGGCCTTCAAAGAAATTCTGTTCTTTCTTAATGTCCATCAGCTCAGCGAGCCATGGCAGTGGGTTCTCAACGCCCGGGTTGAGCAGCGGCAGGCCGATGCCCTCAAGGCGCCGGTCAGCGATGTAGTCGATGTACTGCTGGAACTCCTCGCAGCTCAGCCCGAGGCCTTTCTCTGGCAGGCAGTCAGCGATGAAGTCCTTCTCAAGGTCGATCGCCTCTTTCATCAGCTCGACCAGCTCACCCTTGAACTCTTCAGTCCAGACTTCTGGGTTCTCCTTGACGGCTTCCAGCACGATTTGGCGCAGCAGGTCGATGTGGTTCGACTCGTCACGGAGCGTGTAGCGGAACATCTGACCGATGCCCGGGAATTTGCCCTGCCGATACAGCGAGAGCACCATGCCGAAGAGCCCGTAGAACTGGGTTCCCTCCATGCACTGCCCAAAAATGAAGGCGTTTTTGATGAAGAGCTTTTTGCTCTCCAGCGTGGTCATGTCGATGTCGCGTCGGAGCCCGTGTGACAGGCGCGTCACAAACTCGTTCTTCTTCTTGATCGTCGGGACATCTTCGAACATCGCCTCGCACTCGTGCGGGTTGATGCCGA
>JALGYA010000160.1 GCA_029824475.1 Fimbriimonadia bacterium
AGATACACAGAGTTATGTGAGGGCACAGAAGCAATCTGCGAGCAGGGACATGTGAGCGGGGATTACTTCCAGGAAGACGAATATATCTGCAGCGGTGATGGTGAGGAAGTCTGGCAGGCCCGATTCTCCTACAAGGGATTCCGTTACGTGGAGATCACCGGCTTCACAGAAGAGTTCACTGCCGACCAGGTGACCGCTCTGGATATGCACCAGGACCTGAAATCCCGCGGCAGTTTCAGCTGCTCCAATCGGCTGGTCAGCCGCATTCACCATGCCAGCAGGCGATCTCTTTTGAACAATGCGCACCACGTGGTGACCGATACGCCAACTTATGAAAAGAACGGCTGGACAGGCGACGCCCAACTGACCGCGCCCATGGGGCTGTACAACTTTGAGATCGAGCGCTTCTACCGCAAGTACCTCACCGATCTGCGCGATTCGCAGTTGCCGAGTGGTGAACTCGCTCCTGTCGTTCCCACCTCCGGCTGGGGGCTTACGGGGCATCCGAACGCCCAAAGGGGCGGGTTCCGCGGCCATATTCCTGCGTGGGACGCAGCCCTTTTCGTCATCGTGTGGGAGGTTTACCAATTCACCGGCAACTCAGAGATCATCCGGGAGAACTATGCTGCTATGCAGAAGTATCTGGCGTTTCTCGGTGCCGTAGCGGACGACTACATTGTTACTGGCGGACTGGGCGATTGGCTGCCGCCGGGCGGGTCCCCCAGTGAAGGAGCTACCATCAGCTCCACGGCTTGGTTCTACAAGCTGACGGGCATGCTGCAGGACTGCGCTGTCGTGCTGAATGACGACGCGTGCCAGGAACGCTGCAAGGCACTCAAGCCGAAGATTTTGGAGGCCTTTAACAAGCGCTTCCTCAATGAGGCCGGGGATGCGTATGAGAGCGGCACGGAGACGGAGTATCGCCAGACCTCAGCCATCCAGCCACTCGCCTTTGGTCTGGTTCCGCAGGAGCACCACGCCGCAATCTTCGGTCGGCTGACGGCCGAAATCAGCAAGAGCGGCAAGCCAAGCCTGGACACCGGCATCCTCGGCACACGATTGATACTGGAGGTGCTGGCGGACAATGGCGAGGTGGACATGGCCTACGACATCTTGACGAGTGAGGATTTCCCCTCCTGGGGTCACTGGTTCGCTGGCGGTCGGGTTTCACTGGGTGAGGCATGGGAGCTGAAAGCCCGGTCGTGGTCGCACCATTTCTTCGGCAGCATTGATGCCTGGTTCTACCAGTACTTGGCGGGCATCAATGCTGTGGCTCCTGGATTCGCGGAGGTTGTTATCAGGCCTCACATTCCCTCGAAGCTTGAGAGCGCGACCGCTACTGTAGGAACGCCAGGAGGCGATGTGCAGTCCAGCTGGAAGAAGGACAAGGACGGATGCTTGTTTGAATTGGAGGTTCCGGAAGGCGTCGAGGCCACGTTCGCACTCCCCAACGGTGTCCCGGGGATTGAAATTGAAGATGGCCGCATGAAGACGGGGATCAATCTGGCGGCTGGTCGGTCAACGATAAGCATCGCGAGCGATGGAGAGATATTGAAAGAAACGGCCCGTCAGTAAAGTGGGAGAGGTAGATGATTTGTAACCGAAGAGCATTGGTGGTCGGCGGTGGAAGATTCACCTCATCGGGGCTCTTCAAAGCCCCGGCACTCTTGAAGAGGCTCTGCAGTCATTCAGCCTCATCAAGAGTGCTTGAGCCAAGAAGAGTTGGGTGCCACTCCAGGTTTGCCACCTCTTCTGGCTTTGCGATCCTAGTAGAAGTGTCTATCCTAGCCAAGAAGGCAAAGCCTTTCTCGCTGTAGGCTACCGACGCGGGTCCGCCCGAAGCATTTGGATTCGTTGCCCTAGAGGAAAAGACTAGGGGGCAGGTCCATGGTGCTCTAACTGCCAAATAGTTAAACTGAGACACTCTTTCATTCATTGCGAAAGATGCTTCTGGGCTAAATCCAGTCCGTTTCTCCAGGATCAGCAGATCAGGATTCTTGTGATAGGGAAAGATCTGGTCTTGCCATAGACCCGCGATGGGCAGCTTGTCGTTGTAGTCTCCAGCGTAAATGTGCATTGCCGTTGCAATCTGCTTAGTCTGGGAAAAGGCGGATGGTTTGTGTCCATGAATCGGAGCTTTTGCAAAGACAGGATAGAGAATTGCCGCCAATACAAGGATCACTACGATGATGATCACGGTCTCCTTGAGACTGGGCATGCGGAACTCATCCTTGGTTGCAGGAGATTCCTTGCCATAAGGGGATTGAGCGGTCATTCTGCCTCCAAGCGTGCAACTTGCATAATTTCAGCCTGGACGGTCTCTTGCCCACATCTCCCAAGCAAGGTGCATGCGGTTGATAGAATCACGATTTCAGCCTTGCTCATAGCTCCATGATACAGCACGCCGAAAGATGGTTGGCCTTTCTCGGCGGCATTATTGAGGCCCTTATCCCAGACTTGCCCATGCCGCTGCCAATTTGTATACAGCCCTTGCTCAAATGCTAGTTTCTCCACCAGACCATTCAGTCAAAAACTACACACCACGGTCCCCGGTTCAAGTCCGGGCAGCGGCACCACCCTTCCTCTCCAGTTTCTAGTCAGGCTGCCCAAGCTTAATCAGGATCTTGGTTCCATTCCTGTTTAACTTCTGCAAATTAGAGCGGCTTCTCTACTCGGTACGGCCCCATCTCAGGATAGCCTTCGTCATGCCAGGCGACCACCCACGACCACGTGTGCTTGTAGTCGCTGGGCGGAGAATGCGGTTCGATCACCAGTCCTCGGCGCTCGCGGGCGTGGACAAAAGCAGACTCAGGCCGAGCCGCCGCTTCAAGCTTGTGCTGGAGCTTTTCAAACTGACCAAGCTGAAACTTCTTCTGGTCAATTGCGATGAAGTCCAACGGCATGTTTTTAGTCTAACTCAAGTTTAGAGATTTCGGTAAGAGAAACCTGCCTCTGACGAAGCCAGGCTTCCGATCACACGCCCGGAGTAGGCGCAGAGGAACACGCACCACTAGCGCAGGCACGCCTTTGCGATTTCGCCGATGTGTCGAAGGTCGGTTCCACAGCATCCGCCGAGGACGTTGAGGTTGGGAAGGAGATCTCGCAGCTCGCGATACTGGGCCGCCAGCTCCGTGGGATTTCCGTCGTCGAGTACGGTGCACTCGTCAAGCTCCGCGTGGCTCTTGCTTGAGGCGTTTGCTCGCAGGCCGCCGATCCGCGACTTCCAGCTCCCAGCCTCTTCAAAAATCGATGAGAAGTGAGTGGGATGCGCGCAGTTGATCATGAAGTAGGCGGGCGCGCCAGATGTCGCGTCATCGACCCCCTCGATTGCCGACTTTACAGACTGCCCAGAAGGCAATTTGCCGTCGGTTTCGACCGTGAACGAAACGGCGCATGGGATTCCAGCGTCCTTCGCGGCGAGGGCAACACCTGTGGCCTCGGCTTCATAGTTCATTGTCAAAACTGTGACCAGGTCAGCGTTTGTTGATGCCAGCGACTCGATCTGCTCGGAGTGATAATCGCGGGCCTGCTCGGCTGTCATTGCGTTTTCAATCACGTAGCCGTCACCGCGCGGGCCGATGCAGCCGCTGATGAGATGCGGTTTTCCGCCATCGACGATCAGCTCCTCAAGAAACTCGACAGACCCGCAATTGGCGCGGTGAAGCCCTTCCTTCGAATACCCGAGTTTTGTGGCCCAATCAGGGTTGGCCCTCCAGGTCAGCGAGCCAAGGATAAAGCCTGCGTCGTATCGTTTGGCCAGATCGAGGTGCTGCTGATAGTAGGCTTTGAGAACCTGCCGCCCTTCTTCCGTCTCCAATAGCGGGAACGTGGCGAACTCAGGCAGCTCAAGTCCCTTTTGAAAGATGAGCACAGTCTCTAATCCTCCGTCGGTCAGGAGCAGCTCTCCTTTGAGCTGAGGGAGGTCTGTTCTGTACTTCGCCATAGCTATGGATGCTAGCATATAGCCGTCAGCAGGTACGGATTGGTTTTTGCTGAGCTGCTGGCGTTAGATGTACGCGGAACGAAAAGACCTGATGAGGCTTATCAGGTCCCCAGAAGTCGCTGAGGCTGTGACGGTTCTCGGCACCGCCCTTCTTCCCGGAGCGAGATGAAAGCCCTGGCGAACCGAAATCCCAGCAGGGGCATGCTGTCTGCGTCGAAGTGAGACGCGCCGCCAGAGCCTTTCCTGGACAGGTCGGTGGTCTTGACCAGCACTGCGTTGGCGTCGTCTCGGCAGACCGCAGCCTGCTTCTTTCGTGCGACTTCGCCGAATGCCCAAGTGTGGCTGTTGATTTCTCCGAGCAAGAAGGGCAAGCTCGGCATCTTGAGATCGCTCCGGACGGAGGCAATGAACCCCGATAGCAGCCTGTCGTAATTCTCTGCCATCTTGCGGCTGATGCCGGCCTCGTGTTCGCCCTGCATCCAAAGGCAGCCTGCCAACTCCCATTCAGCATCCAGGGCTGTCAAAGCTTCGTCGACGCTCTTGATTAGCCACTTGTAGAGCTTGCCGCTCTCTTTCCCGTCGGTTGGAGGGTGCCAGTTTCTGCCTCCGTCCTTGAATCCTTCCAGTGCCGGGATGTAGTCGGTGTAGTCGGCACTTCTGGCGATGCCCGTTCCGCCGACGGCGCACTTGATGATGGCGATGCGTTCGTTGGGCATCGCTTTGGCGAGTTCATTGGCGAAGCCCATTTCTGGGCCGAACGAACCGTTCTCGGCCACCTTGAGTTCGGTCCAACTCGACGTCTGCTCCTGACCAGGCTCCTGCGCCGGCCAAAACAGGATATCTGGCTGGTGACGTAATTGGGCAGGGAACTCGTGAGTGGACTCAGCGAAGTTGTTGTAGCCCTTCGCATTGGATTGCCCGGCGACGATGAACACCTTCACTGGTCGGTCAAGCTCCGCAGCTTGCGATGCCATCGTTCCGAAGGTCAGCGCCGCGGCGACACAGATTACAAGGCTTGTGTATCTCATGGCTCTCAGCGATCTGTCTTGAGTTTACTTGGCTGCCTGAGCCATTCAGTCTGCTAGGCTATTGCCCAGGCGAGTCAGCATGTGGTCAACGAGCATCCCCAACAGCGCGAGAAATGTGCGGAGTGCAGGCCTGGTTGCCGTTCTGTGGGGAGTGTCCGCCGCTTCGGCCGCTCAGGATCTGCCCAACATCATCATCGTCTATGCGGATGATCTGGGCTACGGCGACCTCTCCTGCTACAACTCGGAGGCTGCCTACAAGACGCCGCGCCTTGATCAGATGGCGAAGGAGGGGATCATGTTCACCGATGCCCACAGCCCGTGCACGATCTGTTCGCCGTCGCGCTATGGACTGCTGACGGGGAATTTGGTTTGCAGGACGGGCCGTGGCACAACAGCCTTCGAGGGCCCGAGCGGCCCGAGCTATATCAAGCCTGGTGAGCTGACCATCGGCCAGATGCTCAAGGATCAGGGCTACAAAACGGGCGTGTTCGGCAAGTGGCACGTCGGGCTGACGTGGTTTGGTGAGGACGGCAAGCAGCTGGGAGGCGGGTTCAAGAACTCGCTTCTGATCGACTACGAGAAGAGCACACCGCTCATTGACGGGCCTAATAGGAGGGGTTTTGACGAGTCGTTCATCACGCCCAACTGCCCGACGACCGACCCTTTGTATGTCTACATCGAGAACGGAATGGTTGTTGCTCCGGCCAGCGAGAGGCACAAAAGCGACACACTGCCGAACCCGGGAGGGAAGTGGCGTTGGGACAATGACGAAGGCTGGAAGGCGCCCGGCTATGAGTTTATCGACGCTGACCTGCTGTTCTATGACAAGACTCTGGAGTTCATCACCGCGCATCGGACGACCACTCCTGACAAGCCGTTTTTTGCGCTGTTGTCCACGCAGATCGCGCATGCGCCCGTGCTTCCGGCCTCGGAGTTTATTGGGAAGACGGATGCAGGGCCGCGGGGGGACTTTGTCTATGAGCTTGACGTGCTGGTCGGGCGTCTTTTGGACGCCATCGAAGACCTCGCGATCGACGACAACACGCTGATCATCTTCAACTCAGACAACGGTCCGGAGACGATGCACACAGACTGGATGCGGCAGGATTACGACCACGACGCAGCAGGCGGATTCAGAGGAATGAAGCGCGACGGCTGGGAGGGCGGGCACAGGGTGCCGTTCATCGCCCGGTGGCCGGGGAAGATTCCTGCTGGGCAGCTGTCTTCTCAGATGACCAATACGACCGATGTGATGGCGACGCTGGCTTCGGTTATTGGGTTTGCACTGCCTGATGAAGCGGGCGTAGACAGCTTCGACATGCTCCCAGCGATGCTGGGAGTTCAAGATGAGGACGACCCGATCCGGCCCCACATGATCACCCAGAGCTTTCGGGGCCAGTTCCAGATCCGGCAGGGGGATTGGAAGTATCTGGACCACAAGGGATCTGGCGGCAATGACTACAGTAAGGGCCCGCTGCTGAAGTACATCCTGCCTGAGACGGCGCCGGAGGCGGCGGGGCAGCTGTTTGACTTGGCGGCTGATCCTGAGGAGAGGGAGAATATGTTCTTCTCTGAGGCTGAGAGGCGTGAGAAGATGCAGGAGCTGCTGGAGTCGATGACGGGGAAGGCAGGTCGGACGGCGCGACGTGGTCGGATGCCAATTGCGAAGCCGCCGACACTTGGTCTCCCGTGACCTGATGGTGTACGATAGAAGCTGCAAGATGAATGGAGAGAGGCAAAGGTTGAGAGCGTTTTTACTTGTTGCGGCTGCGGTGCTGGCAGCTGCGTCTGTTGGTCAGGTTTCAGATGCTGATGCCATCTCATCCGCAGATTCTGTTCTCCAGTTGATGGGCTTAGAGGAACCGGAAACGAGTGGCACAGTCCAGCGTGAAACGACTCCGACGAAGCTAGGGGGCGTTGATGTCGTCAATGTGGACTACGGTGAGATCATTGTTACGCTTGATGAAGACGGGCGATTGAAGAGCTTTGGTGACTTCGCAGCTTTCTCAGGCAGGCCCGAGTCCGATGATGAGGAGAAGTACAAGACTGATGAGGAGGCATGGGAAGCCTTCGAAGAGATCATCTCCAGGTTCGATACGCCAACTGATGTGGAGCGGACTAAGCTGACGCGCGCAAACGAGGTCGGATTGCCTTATTGGATCACATTTCTGATGGACAGAGAGGAAGCCTACGGTTACCCAGTTAATGGTGGCAACCGGGTTTTTGCTACGATGGATCGTATGAGCGGCAAGATTATCAGCTTTAGCGCAGTGTCCGGCTGGTCCTACGAGGGCCCAAATATCAGAACTGAGGAAGCTGATGCTGTCGCTGTTGCCATCGAAAAGTATGGTGGCGTTTCTTCGGATTGGAATGCTGTTTTGCGCTATTCGTATCCAACCGGACTTGCGGCCGGACCCAAGATGGCTGCTCTTATGGCGTTGAAGAAGATGCGGCTTATGTATGTTCTGTCGTCGGACCACGGTTCGGTCATTGTCGATTCTGTAACGGGCAAGCTTGTGGATTACGGTCAATTTGGACTCCAAGCGGCTGCACAGACTAGTGCTGCGGGTACAAATGGTGGTACGACCGAACAGACAGCGTCAGAGCACGGACCGTCGAGTGAGGACGCTACGGGCGGCAGCAAGTCAGATGAACCGATCACGCTTCTTCTGATTCTAGGAGGGATTGGTGTGTTCCTTATCGTCGATATCTTCATGAAGCTGTTCGTTAGGCGGTAGGTCAGATGTTCAGCTGCGAGAGGTTTTGATGATGAAAAGAACACTTGCACTTGCTGCTCTTGCGCTATTGGCCTCCGCTTCGTTAGCACAGATTTCAGATTCTGAGGCGAAGTCAGCTGCCGATTCAGTTCTTCGGGTCCTTGGATCGGATGCAGTAAGCAAGAACGCCAAAGTCTCGCGTGACACGATCCCGACGAAGCACGGAAGCGATGAAATCGTCCGAGTGATCTACGGAGAGGTCACTGTCCAGTTTTACGAGGATGGCAGTTTATTGAGTTTTCGTGATCTCTCCAAAAACTCTGTGACGTACGAGCCAGATGATGAAGAGAAGTACCCGACAGACGAAGAAGCGTGGCAAGCGTTTGAGGAGGTCATCTCCAAGCTTGAGACGCCAGCTGATGTAGGGCGAACAGGCCTGTCGCGGGCAACCAAGAATGGCTTGCCTTATACGATGACATTTGTTATGGAGAGGGCCAAGGCCTTCGCTTGGCCCGTCACTGGCGGCAACCGGGTGACCGCAGAGATGGATCGCATGAGCGGCAAGATTATCACCCTCCACATAGTGTCAGGCTGGACGTACGAGCGTAGGAATGTCAGTGTCGGCGCGGCTGCCGCCATCGGTGTTACCCGCAAACGGTATGGTGGCGTTCATGGGGACTGGATTCCTTCAATGCGCTACTCGTATCCGGATGGAAATGCGGCTGGGGCTGAGTTGGCTGCTCTCATGACGGAGAAGAAGATGCGACTCATGTATGTGCTGAAATCGGATTCTGCCACAGTCCTTGTTGATTCTGTAACGGGCAAGATTGTGGATTACAGTCAAACTGCACTCCAAGCCGAAGCGCAGGCAAATGCGGCTGGCGCACAGAACGGCAAGACCGAACAAGCGTCTTCGAAGCAAGCTCAGCAAGGTGAAGACGCGTCGGGAGATGGCAAGTCAGGCGGACCCAGCACTCTGCTCCTAATGATGGGAGGGGTTGGTGCGCTCCTCATCCTCAATATCTGCGTGAGGCTGTTCGTTAAGAAGTAGCTGTGTTGGCTGGAACGACTACTGCAAAGGGCCGGACTGCCTCCGTGAATCGAAGGCCCTTCCACATCCGAACCAAGCCGGTTATCCAGAGGTAAGGGCTGTATAGGTGAGGAGTGAAACGTCCGCATAAGCGGCAATTGAAAGCGAGATGGATAACGCAAATAAGATGAGATGGCCGTTTGCAGCGGCACTGTTTTGGGTGATTCGCCTCGCTGCGCTCGGCTGTATCGGGATTGGCCTAAGCGGGATCGTAAAACAGGAAGAGCTCTTATCGTCGGTCGGCCTTGTAGTCCTTAGCGTTCTCG
>JALGYA010000009.1 GCA_029824475.1 Fimbriimonadia bacterium
GCGATTTCGGGGCAGCCTGCTTTGGTGGAGACTTCGATTTGTGGGTGATGCGAGGCGATGACATTGCGAAGCACCACTACAAGTCGCTAAGCTGAACCTATGGCGCTCATCGGCACGGCTGGCCATGTAGATCACGGGAAGACAGCGCTTATCCGCGCTCTGACCGGGATCGACGCTGACCGCCTGCCGGAAGAGAAGACTCGCGGCCTGACGATTGACATCGGCTTTGCCTGGATCGACCTGCCGGAGGCTGGCCGGGTCTCAATCATCGATGTTCCAGGGCACGAGCGGTTCCTGACCAACATGCTCGTAGGAGCGCTGGCGATGGAGACCGCCTTGCTCTGCGTTGCCGGAGATGAAGGCGTGATGCCACAGACTCAGGAGCACCTCCAGATTCTTGAACTGCTGCCGGTGAAGCGGCTGATTGTTGCGCTGACGAAGTGTGACCTTCTGGATGACGATCTGCGGGAGCTGGCGATAGAGGAGACACAGGAGTGGCTTGCTTCCACACGGTTTGCGGGCGCACAGGTGATTCCCAGTTCTGCGGTCTCGGGTGCGGGGATTGATGAGCTTAAATCTGCCCTTGATCAGGCACTTGTTGAAGAAGCGACCGCAACGGGGACAGGCTGGAAGCTCCCGATAGACAGGGTCTTCACGGTCAAGGGGCATGGGGCTGTGGTGACCGGATCTCTGACAGGCGGCAGCGTCAAAGTTGGCGATGAAGCAGTGGTCTTGCCTGGCGGAATAAAGGCGCGAGTGAAGGCTGTACACGTCCATGACCAAACGGTTGATGAGGCCCATCCTGGCTCGCGTACGGCTCTTAACCTTACAGGCGTCAAAGCGGAAGACCTTGAGCGGGGAATGCTCGCTGCGCAGCCAGGACAGGCGAGCGAATCAACGGTTATTGACCTTAAGGTGGAATGGCGTGATCGCCCCAAGCACGGGTCTCGCGTGCGTGCCGCAATAGGAGCGGCAGATGCAGTCGGCAAGGCGTTCTTGAATGATGCAGACGAGAGCCTGCTGCAGGTTGTTTTTGAACACCCCGTGGCCTCGGCCAAAGGGATGCCCGTGATTATTCGCAGGCACAGCCCACCTGATCTGCTGGGCGGAGGAGTTGTCGTAAACCCAGACGCCCCACGCCGCAGGAAGAACGCCAGCGCGCCCTCCTACGAGTCGGGTCTGTCCAATCAGGATGCTCTTCTGCAGGCGGTGAAACAGGCTCCAGGTGGCATCCCAACTTCGGATGTGGCCACGACAGTCGGCGAATCAGAGCGGGGCCTTGCCTACGACTTTGAAGACCTGCTGAATGACGGCCAGCTGCTCGGCTTCGCCGGTCTCTGGTTTACTCCCGAGAATTTCGAAGCTTCAGCGGCCAAATTCGAAGCTGTTTTGCTTGAGCTTCACAAGGAGCAGCCAAGCCGCGCATTTGCTCCGAGAGAGCTTGCGGTCCACCGGGCTGAGTTCAAATGGGCTGGAAAACAGCTTGATCGAATCATCAGCCGCTTCGCCGCTGAAGGCCGAATCCGAGTATCCGGAACGCAGCTGGCACACAGAGATTTCCAGCCGCAGCTTAAGCCGAAGCAGGACGCTCTACTCAAGCGGATCGAAGAGGCGCTGGATGCAGCCGGTCTGGCCGTACCGACACCCAAGAAACTTGCAGATGACCTCAACGTGCCCCCCATGGCGATCGATCAGATCCTTCCCGTAGGATTGGACTGTGGCCGGCTGGTGCGTGTGGAGGAGGGCATCTACTACACGCCTCCCGGCCTCATGAAAGTCACAGCCCAAGCGCGTGAGGCGTTCGGGCTCAATCCCTTCTCTGCCGCAGAGTTCAGAGATGCGATGAAGGGCACGCGCAAGTACGTGATTCCCGTCGTGGAGTGGATGGATGCCAAGGGCCTCACAATTCGCCAGGGCGATACCAGGCGCTTCCGAGACTAGAGGTCCTGGAGGACTTCGGCAAGGCTGCGCTCACGGATCGTGATCGCTCTGATCACACCGTAGCCCTCAACGAGCAGGCGTGCCGCAGCCTCCTGGCCTTCGTCGGCGGTCAGCAGCAGTTTTCCGCCTTCAGATCGGATCGTTACACCAAATGGTTGACAGATCTCGCGAACGGTCGATTCGTCATCTGCCTCGACGACTAGTTCCGCTGGGCCAGCATGCTCGATCAGGTCTCGAACACCGCCGAAGTAGCTCGCCGCACCGGAGCTGAGAATTACAATAGACCCGAGGGCCTCGGCAACCTCAGGCATGCAGGTTGATACGAGAAACGAGCGTCCCTCCACAGACTGCTGAGCAACCATGGCGAGTACTGACTTTCTGGCCCAAGGGTCGAGCCTGTCGATCAGCCCGTCAATGAAGACCATCTCTTCGTCACCTGCCAGGGCGGTAAGCAGATCGCATGCGGCTGCATGACTAGAAGGAAGGTCGCCGTAATGTTCGTTGGCATCATCCACGAGGCCCAGCCCGACCAGCAGCTCCGCTTTGTCCCGCTTCGTGGCCGTTGCGGTCAGGAGGCCAGAAGGGGTCTGCCTTTTCTTGATGCGGGCCCCTGGAGCCCAAGCACCGTGGCACGCCAGCACGGCCTTTCCGTGATTGGCGCTGATCAGTCCAGCAGATGCCTTGAGGAAATCAGATTTGCCCGAGCCAGACCGGCCCATCACAGCCCATGTTTCGCTGGAATGAATCTCGCCCGTGAGACCCTCCCCGGTGGGTCCGAGCCGGAAGCTGTCGTAGGCGAGAAGGGTGCGGGTCTCGGACATTAGGGGAGGCAGGTCAGTTCCTTGGGGAATGTGGTGAGAACTTCGACACCGTCTTCAGTGACAACCACGTCATCTTCAACGCGAACTCCACCGAAGCCCTCGATGTAGACGCCCGGCTCGACGGTCCAGACCTGGCCAGGCTCGATCACATCTTTGGAGCCTCGTCCCAGTCGACCGTAGTCGTGAACCTCAATCCCGAGCCCGTGGCCTAAGCCATGCCCGAAGTATTTTGCAAGCCCTATCTCGTCGAGGATCTCGCGGCTAAACGCGTCAATTTCTCCGCACGTCTTGCCCGGTTTGATCGCGTTGATCGACTCGACTTCAGCCTTCAGAACCTGGTTATAGACTTCCTTGTGCCTGTCTGATGCTTGGCCGACAACAAAGGTGCGTGTGATGTCCGAGCAGTAGCCGTCAAGCTTTGCACCCATGTCAATGGTAAGGAATTCGCCTGACTCCAGCTTTCTTTCGGAAGGTGTCGCATGCGGCTTGGCGCTGTTAGGGCCGCTCGCGACGATCGGATCGAAGGAGGGGATCGCGCCGTTCCGCTTGAGGAAGAACTCGAGATCGAGCAGGATGTCGTACTCGGTGACGCCCGGCTGGATCATCCGCTGGATGTGGCTCAGGCAGGACTCAGCGAGCCGGCAGGCCTCTCTGATCTTCTCCACCTCGCCGGGTGTCTTCACCATTCGCAGCGGTGTCAATACCGATGGCGAAGCAGTCCATTCGACGTCAGGAAAATCCTTCGTCCAGGCCTGCCACTGGGAGTACTTCACCGAAGTTTCGAAGTGCAGCTTCGAGACGCCCAGGTCCTTCAGGGCCTGGGTGAAAAACTCTTTGAATGTGACCGGTGAGCCGTACCAGCGGACATCCAGGTCAGAGACTTCAAGCTCAGACTGAATGGCGTAACGGCTATCGGTGAGAAACAGCGCCTGGTCCTTGGTCACAAGGCAGAATCCTGATGATCCGGTAAACCCAGCAAGCCAGTAGACGTTGTGGATGTCGCTGACGAAGAGAGCGTCCACGCCCTTCTCCGCCATCTTCGCCCGCAGGCGTTCAAGGTTCGTCATAGAATGTTTTCCTGAATCCGGATCATCGCCCGAAGGGCCAGCGAGTATCCCGAGCTGCCTAGGCCAGCGATCTGACCAACAGCCACAGGTGCAATCACCGATTTGCTCCTGAACTCCTCTCTGGCATACACGTTCGAGAGGTGAACTTCAATGACCGGCAGCCGCACGGCGGCCAGACCATCACGCAGAGCGATCGAGTAGTGCGTCAGCCCGCCCGGGTTGATCACGACGCCGTCCGCCCACGAGCGATTCTCCTGCAGAGCGTCGATCAGGACGCCCTCATGGTTGGACTGCAGGATTCTGACCTCAATGCCGAGCTCAGCAGCAGTCTGCTGAATCTCCTCGTCGATCTCAGCAAGAGGCTTCTTGCCATAAAGATCCGGCTCTCGAAAGCCGGTCAAGTTGAGGTTAGGTCCGTGCAGAACGAGGACTTTAAGTGGCGGGCTCGTCATTCTCGACTCCGTGGATATCCTTGGATGTGCGGGTCTCGTCCGCAATCATCCTCGGGATGCCATTGACCACAGGGTACCGCCTGCCGCACTCCGGGCACTCCAACGCCCCATCCTTTTGGACCACGGCGGGTCGAGAGTCGCAGGCAGGGCACGCCAAGGCCAGCACAAGCAGCTTATCGAGCATCCACGGCTCTCCTGTAGGCTTCTAGCGTCTGCTCAGCGGTCTCTTTCCAGCAGAAGTCTTTGACTCTCTTCAAGCCCTTGGCACGCAGCTCGGCAAGCCGGTCTTGGTCTTGAAGCAGCCGTTCAAGAGTCGCTGTCCAAGAAGCGGCTTCAAATGTTGGTTCGATTTCGGCGGCATCAGCCGCAACCTCGGGCAGTGCTCCGCCCGTGCTGCAGAGCACGGGGCATTCGCATGCAAACGCCTCCAGCAGCGGGATGCCGAAACCTTCATGTCTACTGGGAGCCAGATAGAGATCTGCGCACTGGTACAAGGCAGTCAGCTGTCGGTCTGTTACGTAGCCTACGGCCTGGCCACGACTTCCCATGGCCTCTTCACCCCAACCTGGTCTGCCCGTCACGACAACTTTGTGTGGAAGGCTCTTTGGCAAGCCGGCAACGGCGTCAAGCGCCAGCTGCATGTTTTTGCGTGGCCACCGCGTGCCGACGGTCAGAACGTATGGCCCCTTTACGCCCAATTCGCGATGCACAATTTCATGGGCTTCATCCGAGGGCATTGGCTGGATGTTCATTCCCAGCGCGTTGTAGGCGGCGAAGGTTTTCCCTTTTGCGGCTGGAATCAGCCTCTCGATTTCATCCTTTGAAGTGTTGGAGACCGTCAAGACAGCCGCTGCACTCTCAACTGCCGCAGGAACTGAGCGGGTGAGCATGAATCGATCTTTCGGCTTGAACCAGGTCGGGCCGATCAAGAATGAGACGTCGTGGATTGTTGTCACCCCGATGGGCGAGCAGAGGGGGCTGAGGCTGTACTGCGTGTGGATCACCGAGGCCCCGAGGCGCTTGGCTTCCTTTGGAAAAGTCCACCAGCTCCAGATGCGATCGTGTGGTGCATCGAGCTCAATCCATTCAAAATTCGGGCTGTCGGGAATGATCTCTGGTTTTGGAGCGTTGGAAAAAAGCAGAAAACGGAATTCGGACTCCACCTGAGCAAGCCCGCGAATCAGGCCAAGCCAGTAGCTCGTGTCCCCAGTGCCTTCGATACAGGCGAGTCGGGCATCAATTGCGGCGATTTGGTTCATTCTGAGAGGGGAGCAGTCGGGTCGGGGCCGTCGGACAGTGAGAGGATACTCAAGCTGTCATAATTCCGAGAGGTCGTTATGCAGAAGAAGAAATCACCGATCGCATTTGTCGTGATCGTCGTAATTGCACTCATGGTTGTTGGATTTTGGAATCTTAGTGAAGTGAGTGGCCGATCCTTCGCTTCAATTTTCAAGCGAGACCAGGCTATGAAGCAGGTTCAGGCACCCACTGGTGAAGAAGCCAAGGCGAGCCTCGCTGCAAGCCTGAAACGGAATGTTGAAGGCAATAAGAAGGACGTCATGAAGATGGGTCCTGGCGAGGATATGACTCAGGCTCAAGGCGTCAATCCGGAAGTTTCGACGATCATCATGCCCGTGCCGCCGTTCTACAAGCCTTCCCTGAACGACGCTTTCACGAGCACCCTGTGGTATGACGAATCTTCGCACCATGTGAAGATGAGCGCACAGGAAGATGCTGATCGCGACACCGCTGCAGGCCAAGCCGGCAGCTGATTACTTAGTCAGTCAGGAAGAGAGCCGTCTGTCCGCTTGAAAGGATGGCCGGCTCAAGCTTGACCCCAAAAGCCCGCTCTAATGCGGGCTTTGCTTCTGCTGGAGGCCCCTGCCAGAAGAAGTCCTCTCCCAAGCAGACGACCGTTGTCGCGATAGACATCGCCCAATTGATGTCGTGGCTGGCCGCGATGATTCCCGTGCCTTGCCCTGCCAAAGTCCGCAGCAGCTTGGAGAGCGACTGATAGTGCGGCATGTCCAGACTGGCCGTAGGTTCATCAAGAATCAGAAGCTTTGGCTGCTGTGCTTGAGCGCGCGCAATCAAAACCCGCTGGAGTTCACCACCGCTGATTCGTGTGACGGCATTGTTCCTTAGGCGTGTGAGGTCTGTGATGTCGAGGGCCTCGTCCACTGCCTGCCAGTCGTCATCAGTCTCGTAAAGCCCGGAGGCGTACGGCAGTCTGCCCATTGCAGCTGTTTCACGCACGGTGAACTCGAATACCTGCTCTTCGCGCTGAGGGACAAATCCAATCTGCCTCGCGCGCTCTGCCGCGCCGTAGCTTCCGATCGGTCTTTCAAGGAGGCTGACCTTGCCGGCCGCTGCAGGGAGGGTGCCGCAGATGGTCTCAAGCAGAGTTGTCTTGCCGCAGCCGTTCGGTCCGATCAGCGCGACGATCTCTCCGCCATCGATCGTCAGATTGATGTCTTCGAGGATCGCGACACCATCACGGCTGCAGGCAAGGCCCTCAGCCTGGACCAGGTGCTCAGCCAATGTCGTCCTCCAGGACTCCGCTGGAGAAGGCGCGATACATGCCTGCGTAGGCTCCGTTTGCTGCAACGAGCTCATCGTGCGTGCCCTGCTCCAGGATCTCGCCCTGATTGAGCATGATGATCTTAGTGGCTCGGGCTGCTGTTGTTAGCCGGTGCGCAATGAACAACGTGGATCTTGCGTGCATGGCCTGTTCGAGCGCCTTGGTGACGACCTTTTCGCTGTGGGCGTCCAGATTCGACGTGGCCTCGTCAAGAAGGAGCATTTTTGGATCCTTAACGAGGGCGCGGGCGATCGCGAGCCGCTGGCCTTCGCCGCCGCTCATCCTCACGCCCTGCTCGCCGAGCTCGGCGTCATATCCGCCGTTCGAATTCATGATGAAGTCGTGTGCATTTGCGGCTCTCGCTGCCGCCTCGACCTGCGCGTCGTCCGCGTCGGGTGCACCCAGTCTCAAATTATCGGCAACCGAGCCAGCGAACAGGAATGTCTGCTGAGGTACGACACCAATCTGCTGTCGCAGCCACTGCCCCTTGAGCTCGCGGATGTCGACTCCGTCGAGCAGTACCTGGCCTTCAGTCGGGTCATAGAATCGGAGCAGCAGGTCGGCGATCGTTGACTTGCCCGAACCGCTCGGCCCAACCAGAGCCAACGATGTTCCCGGCTCGATCGAAAAGCTGACATTCTTGAGGGCGGGAGTGCCATCAGGGTAGATGAAGCTGACGTCTTTGAACTCAATCCTGCCGTCAAGGCTCTCGAGTGCGTGAGCTCCTGCTAAGTCGCCTGTATCTTCTTCGATGTCGAGGATTTCTGAGTAGATCCGGTCGACGGCTGCCTGGACCTGAGCCATGGTCTGGCCCAGCACTCCGACGCTCTTTGCGCCCTTGTTGATCACATCAAGCGCATAGAGAAATGCACCCAGATCGCCAACGTTCAGCGACTCCGGGTCCTGCTTGATCAGCAGCGCCATAGCGACCACGGTGAGGGCAAGAGCACTCGCTCCGATCAGCTCGACCATCGGCCGCAGAGCGGCGATCCGCTTGATCGCGACGACCTGGCTGTTGAAGACCTTCTCCACCATCCTCGCGAAGAGCGAAGTGGTCCGATCCTCTGCACCAAACGCGCGAACGATGCGCGTGCCGAGAATCTGCTCGTGCATGGTCGCAGTGAGCTCGCCCAGGTTGTCCTGGACAGCACGCTGCGCCACCTTCATCCGCTTGGCGTTGTTCTGAATGAAGTACGCCATGAACGGAATGACCGCTATCGCCACGAGCGCGAGCTTCCACTGGAAGAAGAAGATCGCTGCGATGCCAAGAATCACCTTCAGCGGACCAGCAAGGGCGTCTCGGATACCGGTTATGGCCGTCTGGAAAATGCTGACGTCGTTGGAGAGAACCGACTGGATCCCGCCGCCGCGCTTCTCATTGAAATAGCTGATCGGCAGGTGCTGCAGCTTGGCGAAGAGCCGCATGCGCAGGTCTGCGGTGAGGCGCATTGCCGCTTTCTGCAGATAGTAGAGCTGCCCGCGTGTGAAGAAGTACTTCAGGCAGAACGCCAAGAAAATGATGACGGCGATCTGATACAGCCGGTTGACTTCGCCGTCTGACACCGCGGAGAGCAGCATCTTGATCGGCAGGGCCATTCCTGCTTCGAGCGCCGTGGCAAGCAGCGTACAGAGCAAGCCGACATAGATCAGCTTTCTCTGTGAGCGAATCTCTTGTATGATCCGCTGGTCTAGCTTGAGCCACAGCTTTTTGAGCACTTAGAATTCAGCCTGACCGGCTGCCCTATGGAACGGAATGACGTCGCGGATGTTCTTCATGCCGGTGAGATACATGATCATGCGCTCAAAGCCGAGCCCAAAACCAGCGTGCGGAGCCGATCCGAACTTGCGGAGGTCCATGTACCACCAGTACGCCTCTTTCGGCAGCCCCATCTCTTCGATCCGGGACTCGAGCTTGTCGAGGCGGTCTTCACGCTGCGAGCCGCCGATCATTTCGCCGATGCCCGGAACCAAGACGTCCATCGCGCGAACGGTCTTGCCGTCGTCGTTCTGATACATGTAGAACGCCTTGATGTCGCGCGGGTAATCCGTCACGATCACGGGCTTGCGGATCCTCTTCTCGGTGAGCCATCGCTCGTGTTCGGACTGGAGATCTGCGCCCCACTCGACCGGGAATTCAAAGTTGAAATTCGCCTTCTGCAGCATATCAACGGCTTCGGTGTAGGTGATCCGCTCGAACTTGGTTTCAGCGACATGGTTGAGAGTCTTTAGCAGCGTCGGCTCGATCCGTTTGTTGAAGAAGGCGATGTCATCTTCGCAGTTCTCAATGATGTCCTTGATGATGTACTGCGTGAACTCCTCCGCCAGGTTCATGTTGCCTTCGATATCGCAGAACGCCATCTCAGGCTCCAGCATCCAGAACTCCGCAAGGTGACGGCTGGTGTGGCTGTCTTCGGCGCGGAAGGTCGGGCCGAATGTGTAGCAGTTGGTGAGCCCGAGTGCGTGGGTTTCAACGTTGAGCTGACCGCTGACGGTCAGGTAGGCGGGCTTGCCAAAGAAGTCGTTGGCAGGATCGTTATCCTTAAGGTTGAATTTGCCGTTCTCTTGGTGCTCTAGTTGAGTGGAGACAGCAAACATCTGCCCTGCACCTTCGCAGTCGCTGGCGGTGATGATCGGGGTGTGGATCCAGCCGAAGCCGCGATCTGCAAAGAACTGGTGCGTGGCGTAAGAAGCGCGACACCGAACTCGGTTTACTGCGCCAAATGTATTGCCGCGGGTCCTCAGGTGAGCGATTTCGCGGAGGAATTCGAGGGTTGCGCCCTTCTTCTGTAGCGGATACTTCTCGGGGTCCGCCTCGCCATAGACTTCGCAACCTGAGGCGTGGAGTTCAACAGACTGGCCTTTGCCGGGGGAGTCGACGATCTCGCCGTCGAACCGGACAGACGAGCCGGTCGTGATCTTCTTCATGACCTCGTCGTCGATGACGCCTTCGTCGACAACGATCTGGAGATCGGGGAAGCAGGACCCGTCGTTCAGCTGAACAAAGCTGACAGCCTTGCTGCCTCGCTTGGTCTTGACCCAGCCATAGGCAGATGCCTTCGTTCCTGGCTCCATGCCAAAGAGGTCTTTAATGCGAGTCCGCCGCCAATCCATGTCGGGTGGAATTGTACCGTTCGAGGCTGATTTGGATTGGGAGCGGAAAAGTCCATCAGTCGGGCAGATCCGGCGTAAGATAAGGCATGGGAAAGAGAACGGCGGGTTTCGTCTGGGCTTCGCTGATCGCATTGAGCGCCTGTACTTGCCTCGTAGGGTGCGGCGCGATGAAGAGCAATAGCCTGGAGGGCACCTACACAGGTTCAATCAAGTACCGCGAGGATCGCTTTGTCAGGAATCAGGAGTTTGCAGAGCGCCAGGAGGCGTACGCGGCGCGATATGTCACGAGCCTAGAGCTGCGAGCGGATAATACGTTCGACCTGCAGTTGGATGTCCCCATGGACGGTGTGTGGGAGAAGCACGAGTACGGGATCAAGATGACCCCGCGAAACGACTCCAAAAGGATGTCGGCGTACTGGCGAAATGGGGACGAGCTCATCTTCAAGATTGAAGATGGCGGCAAGAGGCTGGAGTCGATGGGGTCGAGCGGCTCCTACTACGAGTTCATCAAGGATTAGCTCCGCTCGGTCCTTTGAAGCCATCACCATCGTCCCAGCGTAATGACAGGTATGAGATATCGAGGGATGAAGTGTGCAGTTGCCCCGCTCCTCGCGGGACTGCTGATGATCAGCCTAGGCGGCTGCTCAAAGCCGCTCGACGACGTGATCGTCGGCAAGTGGGAGGGTGAGTTCGAGCTTTCAAGCGATGACTCATCGGAAGAAGGCTTTGGCGCAGCCTTGGCGAAGGGCATGATGAGCATCTTCAACCCGAAGCTTGATCTCAAAGAAGACAAGACCTTCAAGATGACGATATTCGTTCCCATCGAGGGCACCTGGTCAGTCACCCGAGACGAGCTTGTTTTGACGGCCGACACATTTATGGGCATGACTTTCGATGAAGACGAGAGTGAGGAGGCCAGCAAGGAGAAGAACAACAACACACCGATGAGATTCCGCATTGTTGACGAAGGAACGAAGCTGGTCTCAATTGAGGATGGCGGTGCCGAGAGCACGGTCTTCATCCGGCCTTCAGAGGACTAAGTTGAGTGGGATTCATCGCCAAGATCGCCCTTCTCGGACTTGCTAGTCTGGCCATTGCAGCTGGATGCAGCAAGTCACTTGAGCAGAAGCTCGTCGGATCATGGACCGGCACGTTTGAGGCCTCAGCTGCAGACAGCGAAGGCATGGACGAGGTCCAGGCTGGTCTGGCAGAGGCCAAGATCAATGCTCTCAAGTTCGATCTGATCCTGAACGAGGACGGATCATTCCAGCTCGACTTCCTGGAAATGAAGACTGAAGGGACTTGGTCCGCTGAAGGCACCGAGCTTAATCTGGAGACAACACTGGCGAACGGTGAGGCCGTCGATCCTGCTTCAGAAGAGACTCTCAGCATTGTAGGATCCGTCAGCTCATTGGTCATGTCGGATCCTGAAGGGACTCAACAGAGCCGAATCACCTTCAAGCGCTCTCCAGACTAAGGCCAATCGACCGATAATCGTCTTATGATCGCCCGATCCATCCTGGCTGTTATGGTCTTGACCTGCCTTGCAGGCTGCTCGAACCTCTCCGATGAACTCATCGGAAGCTGGACGGGCAAGCTGGACATCGAGTCGATCGAGTCTTCGACAGGCGAGAGTGCAGATATCGCCCGCGGCATCGCCAAGATCTTCAAGTACGAGCTTGAGCTCAAAGAAGACAGCACTTATGTGGCACAGCTTGGGCCGTTTCCCTCCTCAGGCAGCTGGGAATTGGACGACCACACCCTGATTCTTCGCCAATCAAACGCCGCCCGTGGGATGTCTAAAGAGAAGCTGAAACTCAATGTCTCCTATGCAGGAACTGAGATTCACGTGAAAGATCCGTCCCAGGAGACCAGCCTGGACGTCATTTTCCGGCGGAATCGCTGATCTTTCTTTTGCCTGTAATGTTCTCTAGCCGGCCAGCGTGGAGGATAATAGGCGAAGGGCTATGGACGACAAGACGCAGGCATTCGATCCGAACCGGACTCAGATAGGCGGACCTAACCTAAACGCGACGCAGGCGATGAAGTCGCCGCCAAGCGCTGTCGATCCCAATCGTACAGCAGCGTTCGAGCCGCCCAAGCCGATTCAGGTCACGATCACACCCAGCCGAGAGGCTGCGATGGCCAACGGGCCGGGCCGTGAGCAGTTCCTGCTTGAGATCGACGCACCTTCAGAACCTGGGCTTACTGGTGTGGTTTCCCAAGGCCAGCGGACCCCGCTGAACCTCTGCCTCTGCATCGACCGATCAGGCTCAATGGAGGGCACGGCCCTGATGTATGCCAAAGAGGCGTGCAAGTTTGTGGTCGACATGCTCGGTCCCGACGACGTGCTCAGCATCGTCGTTTTTGAGGAGACCGTTGAAGTCCTGATGGCCCCTCAGCGAGTCACCGACAAAGAGACGGTGAAGATGGGCATCAACCAGCTCACCGCTGGGATGACCACGAACCTTTCGGACGGCCTCACGCTCTCTGCGCAGCAGCTGTCGCAGCACGTCGATCCGTCCAGGGCGACACGGATGGTTGTGCTCTCCGATGGTGAGCCGACGGCTGGCATCAAAGACTTCCCGTCTCTGGTCGCTATGGTGGGTGACGTCCGCGCGAAAGGCATCACCTGTACTTTCCTGGGCCTCGGAGCTGAATTCAATGAAGAGCTGCTTGCCGCGATGGCCAAGAAAGCTGGCGGCAACTACTACTACATCGCAGAGCCGCACGTGATCCCAGAGATCTTCCGAGCTGAGCTGGAAAAGCTGGGTGCGACGGGCATGACCGGGGCGAAGCTCGACATCAAGCTCGCTCGTTGGGTGACACTGCGAGGCTTGACCGGGCACAACGCTTCGCCAGGGCAGAGAGAAGTCTCTGTTGACCTAGCTGACTTGGAGCGGGGATCAACACTGCAGATCGTCCTCGACCTGGAGTTCAACAACCACCCGCTCGGGTTCTATCGGGTTGCTGAAGGCAGGCTGACCTTCGCCGATTCGTCGCTGGGATCTAATGACGGTGCAAACCTCGATTTCATCATGGAGTTCACAGCGGACTCCGCCAAATACTCCGCGGCGGTGAACCCAGTAGTGGCCGCAGCGGCTCAAACCGCCGCTGCCAGCCGAACGGTTGAAAAGACGATCATGGGCCTCAAAACCCAGGCTCTCACACCGCAGGGGGCGATCGCGGAGCTGCAGAAGACGCAGGCGCTGCTTGTGAATCAAGGCCGCAATGAAGAAGCGCGAGAAGTCACGCTTGCCATGCAGGCGATTCAGCGAGGAGATGCTGGCGGCGCAGAGAAGACCCTCATGGGCACCATGGTCAATCTCGACCAAGGCAAGACCGACAAAAAACACCCCGGCTCCTAAAAAGGAACCGGGGTGCTGGTCGGGTTTCTACTTCGCTGCAGGCGTAACCGAGTAGACCTGGATCGTATCGGCGCTGCTTGAGCTGATGAAGAACTTGCCGTTGCCTGTAAAGGCCATCGGGGCTCCAATCACGGACATGTTCTGCAGTGTTGCGACCGGCTGCAGAGATTTGACGTCCCACATCTTGACCGTGCGGTCGCTGGAGCTGCTCGCAGCCAGACGCCCGTTGGGAGCAAGGCATGTGAAGATCGCCCAGTCGTTGTGACTGGCGAGGCCATTCAGCAGCTTCTTGCCCTTCAAGTCGAAGACGTAGAGCTTTCCGTCGCGTCCTGCTGCCGTGGCGAGTGTGCCCCTGCTGTTGACATCGACGTCGTTCACTCCCAGCGGACCCGGCACATCGATGATCTGCGCAAGCGCGAACGCTTTAGGCTCATACAGCCTCAGACCGTCCTTCAATGTTCCGGCCGCGAGGGCTCCACTCGGCAGGAAGCCTGCGCCGTAGAAGTTGGCGCCTTTGCCAAGAATCGTGTTCTTGGGGTGACCACCAGACGTATTCCAAACCTTGATCACATCGTCCTTGCCGACGCTTGCGAAACGCTTGCTGTCGCGAGTGAACGAAATGGACTGGATGCCTCGTTTGTGCCCCTTGTCACGGGGGTATTCACGAATCTTCTTGCCAGTCTTCACATCCCACAGATAGATGCGAGCAGTGTCATCACCGGAGGCGAGGTACTTGCCGTCCTTGCTGAAGGCAAGTCCATAGCAGGGCTGGGGATGCCCGACGAGGGTTTGAGTGGACGTCAGTTTTGCTGCGTCCATGATTTTGATCGAGCCATCCTCAAGCGAGGCGGCGAAGAGTGACGAGGTGGGGTGTGCGGCCAAGGCCACCACCCTCAAATGATTAAAAGTTTTGATCCGAGCCACTTCCGTTTTGGGCGGAGCGGCGGGCGCAGTGGCGAGCACTGCACTTACGATTGCGGTTGTGAGCATCCCTACTCAATGACCTCCATGGTGATCGGACGCTCAGGGGAGGTCAAAGGTTTTCACAATCGCGATTAGTTGTCCGCAATCGAAAGATCGAAGACCTTTGGATCATGCTCGCCGCCGAATGCCCACTTCGCTGACCAGAGCTTGTAGTAGTACGGCTCACTCTCACCCCCATGGGTGCGAATCGCCACGGGGAGCAGTCTGACGCTGTCGATTTTGACTTCAATAAGCCGGGCGTCGTCTCCCTCCATCTCCGCAAGGACGGTGTAGAACTTGTAGTCTCTGCCGTCGATCAGCTGCTCTCGCTCATCGAATGTGACTTTGATGCCGTTGGACTCGTCGCTCCAATAGCTGAAGAGCGGACCAAACATGTCTCGGCCGTCAAGGAAGCCGGCGAAAACGTCACGATAAAATGTTTCGTCCCAATCGGCCAGTTCGGTCTTCGTGAAGGCTCCGCCCCTGCGTGAAGTGGACTTCCATCCTTCTTTGGAGAGCTCAATCATCTCTCCTTCATTGGCGACAACTCGGTTCGGCTTTGCACCTTCTCCAGGAAAGTACCAATCGATCCGGAACGTGTCGTGGTCCTTGATCAGAGCATCCGGTCTGGCGTTGCCCCGTCCACCTGGCAGGTTGAACAGAGCCTCGACGTCGACCTTTGCAGGCCCGACGTTGGCTAGAGCCGTGTCAACCTGGGCACCAAGGTTTTCAAGCGTGAGTTTCGGTTCAGTGATGATCTCAGGTGCCGGATCTTTCACTTCGTCAGGCGCTGGGTCCGTTACGGCGGGAGTCCCCGTAGGATCGACCGGTGTCTCGGAAGCGCCAGGGTCTGTTGTCTCGCTCGATCCGCCTGTGGCCACGTCAACCGCGGGCGTGGTTGTCGGCTCAGGTTCGGATGGACCGCAGCCGAATGCCATCAGGCAGGCAGCTGCAGAGAGAATTAGGAGCTTCCGCATCATCATGTAGACGCCCCTCAGGGGCGTTTCATCTTACACTCAGCAGGAGTTTCTACTTAAAAATCAGCCAGGCAAGGAAGAAATTGCTTGCATAGATCAGGACCATCGTCACGACAACCGTGACTGTGGTGGCCCGACCGACGCCTTCGGCGCCGTTTTTTGTCCGTAGACCCTGCTGGCAGGCGACGACCGCGACGATAAAACCGAATGCCACAGTCTTGATCATCGCACCCTGGATATCGTGGGGTGTCACGAACTGCCTGACAGACTGCATGAAGAGCCCGCCGGACATGCCTGAGCCATAGACAGCCATCACGTATCCGCCAAATACACCAGCATAGATGCCGACGAGGCCGAGAATGGGCACCATCGTG
The DNA here is from genome assembly GCA_029824475.1 of Fimbriimonadia bacterium. Classification (GTDB taxonomy): domain Bacteria; phylum Armatimonadota; class Fimbriimonadia; order Fimbriimonadales; family Fimbriimonadaceae; genus JALGXY01. The sequence continues at coordinate 15,656 of JALGYA010000009.1, forward strand.
AGCCCACCGATAATGCGCGGGATGACCAGATAGTTGGTGGGGTGCACGTTGAGCGATCGGAGCGCGTCAACCTGCTCTGTGACCGCCATTGAACCGAGCTGTGCCGCCATTGCAGAACCTGCCCTTGCGGCGACCATGATGCCAGCCAGAACCGGCGCCAGTTCGCGAATCATCGTGAGGGCGATAATGCCTCCTACCAGCGAGCCAGCTCCGTAGGTCTGGAAGATGTCGACCGAGTAGAGGGCGATGACCGCCCCAGACGAAAACGCCGTCATAGCGACGATCGGCACAGAGGCTGCGCCGATGAACGCCATCTGGTTGAGAATCTCTCTGGCCTCGAAGGGTCGGCAGAAGAGTCTGCCTGCAGAACTGCCGATCAGCTGCGTGCACTCGCCCACGAATACGAGTGTCTCCATCACACCCCGACCGATTGCGGATAGCACGGGGACGTCCTGCTTGGCCTGGGCCACGTCGCGATATTACCAGCGACGGCCCGAAGCCGCCCTGTGTGGTCCAGCTATAATTTGTGGCTGTGAAGCCGGAGCCCAAGCGAACAGCCGGGCGGATTCCCTGGCTGGCAATAATCCTTCTGTTGGGCAGCATCTACATCTTTTGGCTGCTCCCCAAACAGCTGGGCCCCAGGCCAGTCCAGGTGGATTTCCAGGCTTCCGAAGATTCTCCATGAAAGTCGGCATTATCGGATTCTCTCAGTCAGGCAGATCGAGCCTCTACAACGCGGCCGCCCTCGGTGAAGCGAAGGGTGATGTCACAGCCGTGCCTGTCCCAGATGAGCGCTTTGATAAGATCGTGGCCCAGGTGCAGCCGAAGAAGGCCACTCCCGCCACGGTGATGCTCCACGATGGGCTTGAGGCTATTCAGGGCGGAGCACAAAAGCTGTTCTCAAAGCGATTCCTAGAGCAGGCGCGCAAGATGGATGTGCTCCTGCACGTTGTTCGGGCGTTCGATTCTCCCATGGCGCCGTATCACGACGACGTCTCCCCGATGCGAGACCTTGAGGCAGTGGACGTGGAATTCGTTTTGGCCGACCTTGCGATCATCGAAAACAGGCTGGAAAGGCTGGAAAAATCGCTCGACCGGAAGAAGCCCGGCACCACCGACTACCTCGAAGATGCGTTCTTCAAGCGGATCAAAGATTCGATGGAAGAGGGCAAACCGATCCGCGACATGGAGCTGGACGAAGAAGAGCAGAAGATCGTCCACAACCACCAGTTCCTCAGCGGAAAGCAGACGGTGATCGCCTTTAATGTTGCAGAAGACGAAGCCGCTGCACCACCCGAGGCTATTGTCGAGAAGATCAAAGAGCTTGCAGCGGCTGGGACACAGGCCTTCGCTGTCTGCGCATCCTTTGAGGAGGAGGTCGCCCAGCTCGATGCGGAAGACCAGCCAGAGTTTCTTGAGAGTGCTGGCCTGACACAGCCGGGCAGCCATAGAATGATCGCTGCGATCTACGAGGCGCTTGGCCTCGTGACCTTCTTCACAGCCGGGGAGAACGACACACGTGCTTGGCCTTTGCGCAAAGGAAGCACGGCTCTGAAAGCTGCAGGCACGATCCACAACGACATCGCCAAAGGCTTTATCAGAGCTGAGGTCGTGCACTACGAGGATTGGCTCGCCGCTGGTTCACTCGATGCCGCCTACAAGGACGGCAAGATGCACCTTGAGGGCAAGGATCACGTTATCGAAGACGGTGATCTGCTGCACATACGCAACAAGAGCTGAAAAGCCACAGGTAAAACTGAATCAATGATTCAGGACTGGTTCGGTGACGCGAAGCTTGGCATCTTCATCCATTGGGGCATCTATGCCGTAAAGGGCGTATCGGAGTCCTGGTCGTTCCATAACCACCAGATCTCCTACGAAGACTACATGTCCCAATTGGACGGTTTCACTGCTGAGAAGTGGGATGCGGACGAGTGGGCTTCACTCTTTCACCGTGCTGGCGCAAAGTATGCGGTGATGACCACCAAGCATCACGACGGTGTGGCGCTGTGGGACACAAAAGCCAACGATCTGAGCACTGTGAAGAAGACGCCGGCAGCTCGTGACCTCGTCACCCCTTATGTGAATGCCCTCAGGGATCAAGGGCTGAAGGTTGGGCTCTACTACTCGCACCTCGACTGGTCCCATCCTGACTACGCGGTGTTTGAGAACCCGAATCCGGGCAAGGAATTCAATGAGTTCTGCCACTGGGATCAGCCGACAGACTGGGGTCGGTGGGAGATATTCCTCAAGTTCCACCACCAGCAGCTCGAAGAGCTTTGCACAGAGTTCGGCGATGTCGACCTCATGTGGTTCGATGGTGACTGGGAGCGATCCTCTGAGGATTGGCGCTTCGAGCACTTGATTCACGATCTAAACCAGTGGCAGCCCGAGATGGTGATCAACTCCAGAGTCTGGGGCAAGGGCGACTATAAGACCCCTGAGCAGGGCATCCCGATCGTTCCGCCAACCGGGCCGTGGGAGTTCTGCGTCACGATGAACGACTCATGGGGCTGGCAGGTTGGCGACAACAACTACAAGTCGAGCGGCGAGATCATTCAGATGTTCTGCGAAACCATCGGAATGGGCGGTAACATGCTCCTCGATATCGGACCCCACGCGGACGGCACAATCCCTGCCGAACAGGTGGAGCGCCTGGAGGCTCTCGGGGCGTGGCTGGGCCGCAATGGCGAGGGCGTCTATCGAACCAAGGCTGGTCTCCCGCACGGCCACTTTGCTGGCCCTTCTACTCTGAGCAAGTCAGGCAGCACGCTTTATCTGTTCGTTTATGGAGATCCTAAAGGGACGATCATGCTGAAGGGGCTGCAGAGTCAGGTCCGCCGCATCTCAGTTCTTGGAACAGAAGAGGAGCTTGGATCGAGAAAGCTCGGTGGAGCCGAGTGGAATCGAATCCCTGGCGTGCTGTGGATCGACCCGCCAGAGCAGCTGGATGCCGACGTGACAGTACTGCGCCTGGAGTTGGATGGAAAGGTTGAGCTCTACCGTGAGGCGGGCGGAGCGGTCGAACAGAACTAGAGCGGCGGGCGGATCGTAACTTTGCGTGCGGTCTCGCCCTCGAAGTCGATGTGGACGATCCAGGCGTTGTCGGGGTCGAAGAATCCGTCGAGCCTGTCTGGCCACTCCACCAGACAGATGTGGCTGTCTAGATAGTCCTCCAGGCCGATGCCCCATGCAGATTTCACTCTGTAGAGGTCTGCATGCATGAGGGGTGGCGTGACGGGCACCTCCTGCATCAGGTTGAAAGTGGGAGATCGCAGCGGCTCGGTCCAGCCTGCTGACTCCGCCATGCCCCTCACCAGCGTCGTCTTGCCAGCGCCGAGTTCGCCCTCAAGCATGACGAGATCGCCGGGCTTGAGCCGCTTCAGGAGATCCGCTCCCAGCGACTTCATCTTGTCCTCAGTCGGGACGACAACTACTTCCGGCACCGGGGCGAGTCTACTCCCAGCCAGCTTTGGCCTCTTCCCACATTTCCCGTGTCTGCATGGTGAGGTGAGAGTCGAGCACACCGCCGTCCTTGTAGTAAGCCTTTGGCTTTCGCGCGTAGATCTTGTAGCCGGCCCTCTCCTGCATCTTTTTCGATGCGTCGTTTCCGTCGATAAACTCGGCGTAGAGGACACGCAGCCCAAGAACATCGAAGGCGTAGGTGGACCGCAAGCGTGCTGCCTCTGTTCCATAGCCTTTGCCGCGCATTCCTTCATCTGCGATGAAGCTGCCGGTCTCGGCCGTTCGGTGGATCCAGTTGATGCCGTGGATGCCGCTCTGGCCGATGTGCTTGCCTTCCAGAGTTTCGATCGCAAAAACGACGTCGCTGGTCTGGTGTGAGAGCATCCGGTCGAACCATGCGGTCTCCACTTCTAAGGTCATCGGGAAGTGGCCAACCTGAAGCTGACGCGTGATGCCTGGATCGTTCATCCATCGAACGCAGTTGTCCAGGTGCTTCTCTCGGCTGAGAGGCGCGAGCCGTATGTTCTTTCCTTCCCATCCGTATGCCATGGCTCATTGTAGCGGATGCTTAAAGAAAAGCTGCCGAACCAGATGGAGAGGAGGGTTCTGGCCCGGCAAGCTTGTCGGTGTAGTCAGCCCAGCTCACTCTCTAGCTGCAGAGGAATGGGCTTGAGCTATTCCTTACTAATGCTTGAATCGGAGGTTTGTTCCGTCCGGGCAAAAAAAACCAGACCCGGGATGAGAGGGTCTGGTGGAATTAGCAATCTTTTCTGCCTTTTTGAGTTCTTGAGGGCTTTAGCGCTCTTGACCAGGTCAACACGGAGGGCAGGGGGCTCGTTCCCGGGCCGGGACCTATCGGCTGCTTTCTAGTAATTCTGCTGCCAGCAGCGCGGTTTTGCCGAGGCAGTCCGGAAGTCCGAGCGACTGTCTCAGTTCGCTGAATGCCATGAGTTGGGTGTCCCTTGGTTCGCCATCTTCGAGCAGTTTATTGAGTTCTGCCCTGAGCGCTGAAGGGGTTGCGTCGTGCTGGAGGAGTTCAGGGATGACCCCGCGATCGAGCAGAATATTGGGAAGGCTCACCCAGTCAAACTTCGGCTTGACAATCTTCGCCTCCACCTCAAGCCACTTTGAGATCTTGTAAAAGACAACGGAAGGGCAGGAGCAGATTGCAGCCTCCAGGGTGGCAGTTCCACTGCAGACCAGCGCCGCCCTGGCCCCTTTGAGACAAGTGTAGACATCGCGGGTGTAGCTGGCTTCAGTGCCGCCCAGCTTTGCCCAGGCGTCCTTCACATCTTCAATCTCCAGGGAAGGGGCGACTGCGAAAGTGAGAGGTGTCTCCAGGCCCTTGACGGCTTCAGCGAGGAGGGAGAGGTTTTGCTCAACCTCCTGCAGTCTAGAGCCCGGAAGAACAGCCACACCAGCTCTTTGTGCGGGCTGAGAGGCTGCAGCGGCCATCTGCACAAGTGGGTGCCCGTAAAAGTGGACTGAGACGCCTTTCTCACTCAGAATCTCCTGCGACCATGGGAAGGGAGTGACCACCTCATCTGCAATCTCGCCGAGGTCGTTGCCTTGGCGGTCTTTTCGCCAGCTTCCCGGAGGGATGAAGTAGAGAACCTTCCAGCCGAGCCGCTTGGCGTGCCTGCTGAGCCGGATGTTGGCGTAGCCGTAGTCTATGGGGATGAAGAGGCCCGGCTCTCCGGAGGCAAGGTGTCTCTTTAGACGGTAGTAGCCGCCGGCAATGCGTGGATAGGCTCTCAGCGCCTGCACTATGCCGATGACGCCCCAACGGCTGGAGTCCACTACAACGTTGATGCCCGCCTCGCGGGATCTGCGTCCACCCGCACCCTCGAACGAGGTCTCAGAGGGCATAGTGAGCCGCATTTTCGCGACAAGGGCCGCCGCGTAGGCGTCCCCGGAGGCTTCACCCGCTGAGAATACGACCCTCATTTCTGGTCGCCGCGACCGTTCTTTCCGTACTTGATCCGCTCAACAAAGTTGAGCAGGTACTGAACTTCGTCTGTGATTGGCACTTCGCGGTGGACGATCTCTATGGCGGCTGTGAGGCCGATTTGAGACTTGAACAGCAGTTTGCAGGCCTTGTGAAGCGCGAGCCGAGATTCGCGCGTGATGCCCTGTCTTCGCAGGCCGATCGCGTTGATGTCGTGAACGGTTGGGTCCACACCGTGAACCAGCATGTAGGGCGGGACATCCTTCACCAGCTTGCTTAGACCGCCGACCATGGCGCAGCGGCCAACACGCACGAACTGATGCACACCAACCATGCCGCCGATCATCACGTGATCTTCAACGGTGACATGACCAGAAAGGCCACAGCTGTTGGCGATCGTGATGTCGTTGTGGAGTTTTACGTCGTGGCCTAGGTGGACGAATGCCATCAGGAAGCACTCGTTGCCGACGACCGTCGAATTGCCTTCCGTGTTCGATCGGTGAATCGTGACGTACTCTCGGAAGTGGTTGTCATCTCCGATTGTGAGGAATGTCGGTTCGCCCTGCCACTTTCGATCCTGGGGATCGCCGCCGATAATCGCGCCCTGGCTGAATTCGTTGTTTTTGCCGGCTTTGGTGCCGGTCTTGATGACCACGTGCGAGTCGAGTTTTGTCCCTTCGCCCAGCTGAACTCCAGCTTCGACGACAGAGTAGGGCCCGACCTCTACTGAGGAGTCGAGCTCTGCCTTGGGATCGATGATCGCGGTCGAGTGGATTTTGGCCAAGGTGCTAGAGTGATTCCTCTCGGGGCTGGAGCTTGAACGTCATGATCATTTTCGCTGCAAGATCCCCGTCGACGGTTGCCTGGGCTTCGATTTTTCCAACGCTGGCCTTCATCCAGAGCAGTTCAGCTTCGATCTGAAGCTGATCACCTGGCACCACCTGGCGGCGGAATTTGGCCTTTTCGATCGATCCGATAAGGGGCACGTTCTTCTTAGCCTCTCCATTGCTGAGAAGCAGAACAGCGGCTGTCTGGGCCATCGATTCAAGAATCAGAACGCCCGGCATGATAGGCAAGCCTGGATAGTGGCCCTGGAAGAACGGCTCGTTAAAAGTTACGTTCTTGATGCCGCGCACCTTGTTGCTGCCTTCAATCTCGATGATTTTGTCTACGAGAAGCATCGGGTACCGATGCGGCAGTATCTCGAAGATGTCATTGATGCTCATGGATTCCATGAGGCCGGGAGTTTACTCTAGGCAGAGAAACTGGCTTAGCTGCCGCCTAGGAGTTCTCGCAGCTTTCGCTTCTCGGCGACCCTGCGGAGCTTCTTGATCGCTTGAGTCTCGATCTGCTTGATGCGCTCTCGGCTGAGGGCCTCTTCCTCTTCCGCCTCTTCGATAGAGCTTCGTGAATTTGGATGAGCTGAAGTGAGCCGGCGGTTGAGTACGCGCCGCTCTCGCTCGCTCAGCTCCTTCATGACGGAATGCAGTTCTTCAAGAACTTCAGCGTCGATGACCAGCGCCTCCGGATCCTTTGAATCCGCGTCGCAGATGAGGCTTCCGAGGGTTGTGTTCTCGCTGTCCCCGATCTTCATGTCGAGGCTGATCAGGTCTTGAGAGGCTTGAAGCAGGGTCTGAAGCCGCTTGGAGCTGATGCCCAGCTCACACGCGACCTGATCTGACGTCGGCTCGGTGCCTAGATCGTCAGTCAGTTTCTTCCTCGCACGCTCGATTTTGCGAAGTGTCTGCGAGATATGTGCGGGCAGCCGGATCGTTTTCGCTTTGCTGTCGATGGCACGACCGATGGACTGCCGAATCCAGTGTGTTGCGTAGGTCGAGAATCGGAATCCTTTGGCGGGATCGAATCGCTCGATGGCGTGCATGAGCCCGATTGCGCCCTCTTGAATCAAGTCTTCCAGGGGAACAGCGCGGCTGTGATAGGACCGGGCAATGTTTATGACCAGGCGCATGTTGGACTCCGCCAGCCGCTTACGAGCTTTCTCACAGCCCTGCTTTGCTGCCTTTGTCAGCACCCTCTCCTCTTCTAATGTCAGAAGAGGAGCTTGGGTCAGACGGTTTAGATAGCTGGGGATGCCAGCCTGATTCTGCTCCTTCCCGCCAGGACCCCGATCTGGATCGAACATGTCCCTGTTATTTCAGACTCTGCTTATGCAGAGAAGTTCTGTACTCCCGAGTGTTCTTACGTTTGAAAACAGTTTCCGTGCCGAAATTGTTCAAAGCCGCTAAAATAGGCAGGTACGTGCTGAACGAAGAGCAGCTGATGCAGCGAAGATCGGCCTCGTGGCAGAGGCTTGAGCTTTTGACACGAACCGCCGAAAGGGGGCTGAAATATTTAAGCGGTGATGAGATCGTCGAAATGACGAGGCTCTACCGTCAGGCATCAGCGGACCATGCTGCGATCATCAGCTCAAGCATCAACCCTGAATTGGGCGACTGGCTAGGCAGGCTTGTAGGCCGCAGTTATGGCGTGCTGTACCAGGCCCCGACACGCCCGATCGGTGAGTGGCTGAAGGATTCACTGCGGAGAGGTGCTGCAACGGTGCGAAAGCGCAGCAGGCCGATCTACCTTGCTGCGCTTCTCTTTTTTGGGAGCAGCTGCCTGGCGGCGCTCATGCTGCACTTCAACCCCAACGTGCTCCCGGTCATGCTGGGCCCGGAATATCAGGTGCTTTTTGAGTCATGGAAGTCGGGTCAACATGAAGCCCGCACCGGAGATGAGTCGGTTGCCGCCAGCTTCTTTTATGCGACCAACAATCCGTTTGTGGGTGTAAGAATCGCGGCGTTTTCGTCGGTCACGCTGGGGATTCTTGGCGTGTTCATGCTTTGGATGAACGGCGCGATGCTCGGCCTGCTCGCGTACGAGATGTCGACCGTAGGGCAGCTCAAATTCCTGCTCGTCTCGATTTTTCCGCATGGAGTCAGCGAGATCGGTGGAATCCTGCTGACAACCGCGGCCGGCTTCATTCTAGGGGGTGCTGTCATCTCGCCTGGGCGGAGAACTCGGCTTGAGTCGCTGAAACATAACGGCAAGGACTCCCTCACCGTGCTGGTGGTCGGTCTGGTGATGATCTTCTGTGCCGCACCAATTGAGGGCTTCTTTAGCTTCAATCCTGCGATCCCGCAGTGGAGCAAGATGGCTTTTGGAATCACTGCGGTGGCCGCTTGGATGGGCTACTTCGTGTTTTACGGTCGGGACTCTGAGCCCGAGCCTAGCGAACTAGACGCTGAAACAGACTAACCGGCAGGCTCGAAGCGAGCAGCCAGACCCTCCGCTTGATCGTCGGTTCGAGCTTCAGTGCCTTCTTGAATCTGGCTTTCGCTTCTTTCGGCTTCCCATTCAGCTTGAGAACGGTCCCCAGGGCAGCGGCATTGTGGGCCTGCGCTGAGTTCATGTCCGCATCGGAGTAGCCTTTTTCGAGCCAGACGGGGATGCGGTCTTCCAGCCAGGTCCGAACCTTCTCGTCGTCCTGCCAGACTTTTGTTTTGTCTCGACTGGCACTGCCTGCATGGACTCTATAGAGGGTCAAGGCATCCGGGACGAAGCCGATGTTCCAGGACTCAGCGACTCGAATCCAAGTGAGCCAGTCAGCTGAACCGTAGAGGCTCTCTTCAAAGCCGCCAATGCCGATGATGATCTCCCGCCGGGCCATCACGGAGCTGGTGATCATCTGGTTGGCTCTGACCAGGTCGAGGAGGAGATCACCGGTCTTGGTCTCAGGGAAGGCGAAGCCTAGCGGCCTGCCGTCGATTCTCTCGCCTTCGCCGTCGATAAACCACCCGGATGTGTGGACCATCCCGACATCTGACATGGAATCGAGCATCTCAACCTGCTTGGCGAGCTTTTCTGGCTTCCAGACATCGTCGTCATTGAAGATGGCGACGAACTCGCCTGTGGCTGCTTTTACGGCGAGGTTTAGGGCCGCGTATGTGCCGAGATTAGACTCGGTCTCAATAAGCGTGATGTCCTCCTGCTCTCGCAGCAGGTCTCGACTGCCGTCTGTCGATCCATCGTCCACAGCGATGATCTCAAGATCCTGGAATGTCTGGCTGCGGATCGAATCGAGCGCTTCAGGCAGGTGCTGGATGTGGTTGTACGAGGTGAGCAGCACCGAGACGCGGGGCATCAGCTAATCTGGACCTCAATCGACCAGTCGATGATGTCAACTCCAGGGTCTTCCGCATCCCCCTGCGGCTCAACGTCCACCTGATTTTGGTTCGTGTATTTGAAGTTGAAAATGGGCTGAAGGGTGAAGGGAGTGTTGATCTGACCCACCCCTCGGTCCCCGAGAGCATCCCAGACTCGTCCGGTACCCCCCAAGGCGAGGCGGTTCATTGAAAGGAAGTTGACCTGAACTGCCTTGATGTCCTCCACGCCCAATTCACCCACTAGCTGGGCCATGTCCACTTCAACTTCGAACTGAGTATCGCCTGTTTGGACCTGGTTGAATTGGATCGGAACACCCGTTTCGACCGACTCGATGAGATTCTCATCCTGGAACTGCCAGATCGAAAACTGGGGTGATCGGATCGGGTCCCACAGGATGAAATGTGTGGCATCGCCAGCCACGAAACCGTTTCCGCCGTCGGCTGTGACGGGAATCGGTCCGAGGTCCGTTGGAGGGTTCTCCGTAGACATGTTCAGGGCGATGATGTAGATGTACGGCAGGCCCGCGCCGCCCGGCTCGAAGCCCGTCACGATGGGCGACTCCAACTGCCAGGTAAACCTCAGGACAGTTGTCGAGGCCGCGGCACCGGAGTCAGGAAATTTCGCGCAGCCGAGAGCAAGAATGCAGGCGGCGAGAGGCCAGAGACGAGTCAGGTTCATGCGTCTGGCACAGGGGCGAACAGGATTCTTCGGCATGCTTCGCAGGCGGCGAGGCGGTCTGCATTGACGAGAACTTTGGCCTTCTCTGGAACGTGCATTCCGCAGGCCCCGCAGGTCTGCTCCTCGGTGATCACCGCCATCGCGCTGTCGCCGTGGTGCTTGCGAATGTTCTCGTATTGATTCAGAAGTGCCGGAGGGACGAGGCTGGACGCACCTGGTCGAAGCTTCACCTGCACCTGGTACTCCGCTTTGAGCCGCTCGTGAGCCGCAACGGCAATTTGCCGCTTCTTCACGATCATTTTTTGGAGGACGGAAATCTCGTCTTCGCACTCTTTCGCCTTCTTCTTCAGCTCAGGCAGGCCCTGGGCGTGCTCTTTAGCGTTTGCAGCGATGGTCTCTAGAATGTCGCCGAGCATCGCAACTTCTTTTTGGACGTTTTCGACTTCGCGAGCGTTCGTCAGCTCACCTGAGAAGAGCTTTTCTTCGAAGCGCGCCTTCTTCTCTTTGGTCTCTTCCGTCTTGGATTCGAAGTCGCGGGCCTTGGTGGAGGCGGACTTTGCGGCCGCTCGGATCGAATCCGTCTCCTTCATGTACGCCTTCAGCTTCTCAGAGTCCTCTTTGCCTGCGTCAAGAGCATTTGCCCGCATTCGAATTCCATGCAGGGCGGAATCGACCTTGTGCAGCTTATAGAGGATCGCAAGAGCGCTATCGGGCATCACCCGCATTATGCCTGCTCCGCTTTGGTATCCGAACAGTCTGCCGGGCTGTTGCTGCTCATTCGCGACTCAAGCAGTCGTTCGCGGTGGTCATTGAAGACACAAAACGACCTCACGCCGAGGACATTTGCGGCCTCGACAGCCTGACCCCAGGATTGAGGATTGATCTTGCCGTCGCGGCAAGACCTGTTTTCCTCATTAAATCGCGGGCAGTCGGAGCAGTGCATCAGCTACAGTAAAAGACAATGGTGAACGCCCTGATTCTTACCGCTCTTGCGGCCCAATCACCAGCATCACTCGAGTTCGCCGAGGGCGCTTTCGTTGTCAAGTCAGGCGAGAGTGAAATCAGCGTCTCTCTTGATGAGCATAACCTGCCTGCGGCTTTTCCTGCTGATGAAATCACGCTGACCATCCAAGGCCGAAGTGTGGTCTTTGGGGAGCGTGGGCTGGGCATCAAGACGGGAAACACCCTCAATTTCTCTCGCCTGCCAGCGATTGCCATGACCCCGAAGCTTTTCACGCAGGGCGAGATCGACGAGACTTTTCACGCCATTGAAGCTGGCACCAGAGAGAAGGGCTTCGAAGCGATTTCTGGGTTCGAATCGGTCGGTTCAATGCTCTACGTGTTGGCCAGATGGGAGAACTCAGACGGAACTCCTTGGCTGGAAGCAGTTGTTGGGATCGACCTCGCCGAGGAGCGGCCCGGAGCGAGCTTGGTGGGCCGCCTTGACGGATTGAGCCTTGCCCGGGGCCGGGTGGATGATCGGCTGCATTCGCGGGCTGGCAGCCTTGTTGCCCTTACAAATGAGGGTGATGAGTGGGGATACAGTCAGCTTAATCTGGAGTCAGGCGAATCGGAGTTTCAGCCGTTTGGGCCTCTGGCAACTGCCTCGAAGATGATGGGTAAAGGCGTCCAGACGGCCGCGAGCCTGTCGCGAAGCGCGTACGGGACGATACTCGTGACGTTCGCCGAAATTGAGGCGGCATCGTCTCAAGTCTGCTGCGAGATCCGAGGGCCGGTGAAGGCACTGTTTGGTCGGCAGTTCCTTCGGTATGTTCGCAACGGCGAGCACGTGATAGTGAACCTGAAGACCGGAGCACAGTTGACGGTTTCAGCGGCTGCGAGCACCATTGAAACTGAGGCAGGGCTGCTCAGCTGGGCTGGCGGACCTGAACCGGGCGAGGCTGTTCTTTACGATACGGCGAGCCTTAGGGCGCTTGCCTTTTGGGTCGCTGAGGACTAGACCTTGACCGGCTGGCCGGTCTTGACGCTCTCGTAGGCGGCGATAGCCGTTCTGCTGGCCATGATCCCATCGTCGATGGTTGTTGCCGGCTCGCGATTTTCGTTTATCGCGCTCAAGAATTCCTCGACCATAACCTGGTCAAGATTCGCTCCGACTGACATCAAACCGAAGCCGCCCGAGCTGGAATACTGCTCCAGGCCGGATGCGAACAGGTCCGCTTCAAGCACGCCCTTTTCCCCTACGGCGCGGATCGTGACGTCGCCCCAGGTCTTGTAGTTGTCTGGTCGTGACCAGCTTGAATCGAGGCTGGCGAAGATGCCGCCTGGGAAGGAGATCGTCAGCATCGCGGTGTCGTCGGAGTCCTTGCCATGCATGTTCGAGCCGATTTGGGCGAAAACTTCGGTGGGATCAGCTTTAAGCAGGCGACGCAGAAGGTCTGTCACATGAACGACGTGGTCGATCATTGCGCCGCCGCCGCTCAATTCAGGGTCCGTGAACCAGCCGCCGGGGCACTTCCCGCGGTTTGTGGTGCTCAGAG
>JALGYA010000161.1 GCA_029824475.1 Fimbriimonadia bacterium
GCCACCGAATGACAGGGTGTTGAGGTACCGGTAGTTGTAGCCGTAGCTCGGATTCGCACCCATGATGTAGTAGTGGAATTCGTTGTCCTTGTCGAACCTGCCGCGGCCCTGCGAGTCCATCAGAAGGTCATCTTCTGCTCGATCTTCGGGGCAGAGGAAGATGCCCTCGCTCTTGGTGTAGGGCAGCATCAGCAGTGGATAGTAGTGGAATCCGAAGGAAGACGGGTAAGACTGATCAGCTGGATCAAACCAGAAGATAGGCGGAGTCATGTCGTCATAGTCGGAAAGGTAGAGCATCGAAGCCGTACCAATCTGCCGGACATTGCTCAGGCTGGCGGTCTTTTTCGCAGCAGCCTTCGCCGATGTGAATACCGGGAAGAGGATCGCTGCGAGGATCGCGATGATCGCGATGACAACGAGGAGTTCGATGAGAGTGAAGCCGCGCTTCATGTCTAGAAGTTTGGACTAGGCCAAACTTGACTATATTGACCATTCTGACGAGTCCCGGTCTGAATCGGCAAGAATTCCCATCCTAATTAGAGGGTGCTTGTCTATGCTGATGCTCTACATGCCGACGCTGGTGTAGTGCTTCATTCCCAGTTTGAACATCAATCTGTACAAGCCGTAGCTCACAGCGATCCAACCTATCTGCGTGAGCATTATCTGAGGGTAGGCCGCCGGCTCAATCTTGCCGACCAAGATTTCTAGGGGCACGCCGAGCATGTAATAGAACGGTGTCCAGTGGGCGAGCGTCTGCGCCCAGGGCGGAAGCAGGGCGATCGGAAAGAGCTGCCCACTGAAGAAGATGAGAGGCACGTAGTAGAGCTCGAAGATCGAATGGGCCTCCTGTGTAAAAAGCGCGATCATCGCGAATGCCGTGGCGAATACGCAGCTTAGCGAGTGGCCCAACAGGACGGCGACCAGGAACTGCCAGCCAAGATGGATTTCAGCTCCGGCAAGGTATTTCCAGAACCCCGCTACAAGCAGCACGAAGATCGGCAGGAAGATCAGAGGCCTGATCGTGCGATAAGCAAGGTTGCGGACGAACGTGAACTGGAAGTACCCGATCGGGCGGATCAGGTGAGTTGAGAAGATCCCCTCCCTGATCTCATTCGAGATGTCCCACATGAAGTGGCACGTGACAAAGGAGCCGACCAGCACCGAGGAGAGGTAGTAGACGACGAAACTGCCCGTATCGTAGCCCTGGATCGAATTGCCGTCTGCAGCCGCAATCCAGACCAGAGGCATCACTACGGCCAGCACACCGTCACCAATGAGCCATATGAGGCTCTGAGCGCGGTAAGCAAGGCTGTCCTGGATGTAGATCCCAAAGACAGCCCTCCACTTGCGCAGGGTGAGTGCAGCGGCGCTCATCGGTCAGGCTATTGTGGCAAAGAAAAGCGGCTGGCTCCCATGTTGGGGGCCAGCCGCTTTGCGGAAGGGGTCTGCAGGCTTACTTTTCCTGCAGAGGAAGTCCGAGCTGCTTGAGCAGGCTGCGGCCTTCGTCATCGTTTCGAGCTGTCGTGCAGATGGTGATGTCCATGCCGCGGATCTTGTCGAACGTATCGTAGTCGATCTCCGGGAAGACCAGCTGCTCCTTCAGGCCGAGAGAGTAGTTTCCTCGTCCGTCAAAGCTCTTGGCTGAGAGGCCCTGGAAGTCACGCAGCTTGGGCAGTGCGACTGTGCAGAGCTTGTCGAGGAAGTGATACGCGCGGTCGCCCCGAAGGGTGACGCGGCATCCAACCTTGACGCCTTCACGAAGCTTGAAGTTCGAGATCGACTTGCGAGCTCGGCAGACAACAGGCTTCTGGCCTGTGATGACCATCATGTCGGCCATCGACTTGTCCATCTCCTTCTCTTCACTGCCGATGCCCATATTGACAACGACTTTGTCGAGCTTGGGAGCCCGCATGGACGTCTCAAAGCCAAACTCTTTTACGAGATTGGGCAGAATCGTCTCTCTGTAGATCTTCTTGAGCCTGGGTGTCGGCAGCTTCACTGCGACGGCCGTGGCTTCAGCCTTCTTCTTAGCCATTTACTCCTTTTCCTCCTTCGAGTAGGTGGGGCCATCAACGATGGTGGTGTCGGTCTTCTTTGCGTATCGGACCAGCTTGCCATCCTCTCGGCGTCGGCCAACTCGAGTCGGCTCATTGTTCTCGGGATCGAGAAGCATGAGGTTGCTCACGTTGATCGGCATCGGGATGCGGAGTCGCGCGGACTTCTCACCCTGCTGTCGAGCCTTCTTGTGCTTGATGGCTGCGTTGAGCGGGATGAACTGCTCCGGATTCTCCGGGTCTTCCTGTACGACGAGGGCCTTGTTCTTCAGCGGGTCGATAGCAGCGACGACGCCTCTCTGGCCTTTGTCTTTGCCGCTGATAATCAGCACCTTGTCTCCTGTTCGGAGCTTAGGCTTGATCTGATTTCCTTTGACTTTCAGTTCAGCTTTAGTTGGCATCTTAGATAACCTCCGGAGCGAGGGAGACGATCTTCATGAACACTCCGTCGCGCAGCTCTCGAGCAACCGGTCCGAAGATTCGGGTGCCTCGCGGCTCCATGGAAGCCGGGTTGATAACCACTGCTGCGTTGTCGTCAAATCGCAATGTGGATCCGTCTGCTCGCTGCACCTGTTTCTTGGTGCGCACGATGACAGCTCGAATCACTTCGCCCTTTTTGATGGGCATGTTCGGGGCCGCCGATTTGACCGACGCCACGATGACGTCGCCCACGGTGCCATATTTAGGCTGAGATCCCTTCAAAACACGGATGCACATAATCTCTCGTGCGCCCGAGTTGTCCGCGACCTTCAGCCTTGAAAACTGCTGAATCATGTCTTAGCTCCTTCCGCTTTCCTTTCTCAGTCAGAGGGCGCGGGCCGCAATTGCAGACCGCGCCATAAACTGTAATTTGTGGCTGTTGGGCTCATGCCCGTTAGCCGGTTTACTTCACTTTTTCGACGATCTCGGAAACGCGCCATCGCTTTGTTTTGCTCAGCGGGCGTGTCTCTGTGATCTCGACGGTATCTCCGATGTCACAGCCAAGTTCGTCGTGTGCGACGAGCTTGTTTGTTCTGTTTACTGTCTTGCCGTACAGCGGGTGCTGCACGCGGCGCTCGATGAGCACGACGACTGTCTTGTCCATTTTGTTGGACGAGACTCTTCCTCGGCGAACCTTGCGGCTTCCTCGAGTTGGTTTTGAATCCTGTGTCACGATGCTCCTCCTCGCTTCTTCTCACTGATAATAGTGAGCATCCGCGCAATGTTGTGCCGCCTTACCTTGAGGCCAGCCGTATCTGTGGTCTGTCGAAAGACCAGGTCTCGGCGGGCTCGGTAGAGGCCCTCTCGTTCCTGCTGGATCATCTCTTCCAGCTCTGGAACGCTCTTGTCATGCAAGTCAGCTGCTTTGATTGACTTCATTTCTAAATATTCCGTTGACCTTAGAGGCCAGCGATGTCCTGGAATTCTTCCTTGGTCACGAACTTAGTTCTGATCGGCAGTTTGTGCTGAGCGAGGCGCATAGCCTCTTTCGCAGTAGCCTCGTCGACTCCGTTCATTTCGAACATGACTCGACCAGGCTTGACGACTGCAACCCATCCTTCGACGGCAGCTTTGCCTTTGCCCATTCTCTGCTCAAGCGGCTTCTTTGTGATTGGCTTGTCAGGATAGACTCGGATCCACACCTTGCCGCCACGTTTGATGTGGCGAGTCATCGCGATTCTGCTGGCTTCGATTTGGCGGGATGAAATCCACGCACATTCGAGGGCCATGAGACCGTAGTCGCCGAAGGCAACAGTGTTGCCTCGGGACGCATTGCCGCTCATTCGGCCACGGTGCTGCTTCTTGAATTTGGTTCTGCTAGGCATCAACATTGGTTGGTGCTACCTCCGTCTGTTCTGCTGCAGCGGGTGCTGCGGCGGGTGCTTCTTTGGCTGCCGGTCGGCTGTCCTTCGACTTGCGCCGCTTGGGCTGCAGGTCGTCGGGGCCGTGCATAGCTGCAATCTGCTTGTCTGGAAGGACTTCGCCCTTATAGACCCAGACCTTGATTCCAACTGTTCCGTAGATCGTGTACGCCACAGATTCGCCGTAGTCGATGTCCGCTCGCAGGGTATGCAGCGGGACCTTTCCGATCATGTCGCACTCTCGTCGAGCGATTTCCGATCCGTTCAGTCTTCCGCTGACCTGAATCTTCATGCCTCGGCAGTTCATGCGCTGAGCGCGGGTCATCGACTGTCGCATTGCGCGTCGATGTGAAATTCGTCGCTCAAGCTGAACAGCGATGTTCTCGGCAACAAGCTGGCCGTCCATCTCAGGCTGTCGAACTTCTGAAACGTTGACCTGGACCTGTGCGGTCTTGTCGTCCTTTCGCATCATTGCGTTCAGCTCATGGCTGATCGCGTCGATGCCCTTTCCGCCTCGTCCGATGACTGCACCGGGGCGTGACGTAAAGATCGTGACCTTGATTCGGCTGGCTGCGCGCTCGATCTCAACTCGTGAGACGAGGCCCTTGCCAACCTTCTTCTGAAGGTGCTTGCGGATCACGTGGTCTGATTTGAGCAGATCTCGGTACTGCCGCTTCGTTGCGATCCAGTGGCTGTCATGCCCGCGGATCACGCCGATGCGGAAACCGATTGGATGTATCTTCTGACCCATTAGCTCTTGTCTTCCTCGCTCTCAGCAGGTGCCTCTTCAGCAGCCGCTTCTTCAGTCGACTCTTCAGTCGCTGCTTCTTCAACAGTCTCTTCAACTGCTGTGTCTTCCGTCACTGTCTCTTCTGCCTTGGTCTCTTCGACCTCTGCAGCTTCTACAGCCTCGGTTGTCGCCTCTTCAGTTTTGGCCTTCTTGGAGGCTTTCTTCTTAGGCTTGGCGAATGTCGGGCGGGCCTTGGATTCTGTACCGTGTGGCTTCACTGCATCCTTGACGTCGCTTTCAGACACGACCACAAGAATGTGGCTGGTCTTCTTTTCAATGCGATTGGCGCGGCCCATGGCGCGTGCCTGAATTCGCTTCTGCTTCGGGCCCTCGTCGATGCGAATCTCGCTGATCGTGAGGGTCTCAACAGCAGTAATGCCGTGGTTAGCCGCCGCATTTGCAACTGCGCTGGTGATGACTTTCTCAAGCACCTTTGCGCCTTTGCTCGTGTGGAAACGCAGAGAGTTCACGGCTTCAATTGCATTTTGACCGCGTACATGCGCAGCGACCAGCCGGACTTTTCTCGGCTGAACGCGTACTGCTCTTGCTATAGCTCGTGCTTCCATTTTCGGGTGATTTTCCAATTCGATTGGTGGGGGGCAGACCAGGTCCGCGAAGGCGCTTTACTGTACCTTAGCACCTGGGTTCGCCCTAGGCTAAAGCCTATCGAATCTTTGTGCCCCTCTCCGGCAGGGTTCCATCGTGCCCACGGTAGGTGCGTGTCGGAGCAAATTCGCCCAGTTTATGACCGATCATATTCTCGGTTACATAGACCGGGACGTGCTTGCGTCCGTCATGCACGGCAATCGTGTGCCCAAGCATGTCTGGCGAGATCATCGACCGGCGGGACCAGGTCTTGATCAAGCGCTTTTCATCTTTCACGTTCATCGCTTCGATCTTCTCAATAAGATGAGCATCGATGAACGGTCCTTTCTTCAAGCTTCTTGCCATTAGTTAATCCTTATTTTCCTTTCCGCCGTCGGACGATGAACTTGTCGGTGCGCTTGTTGGACCGAGTCTTGGTTCCGATGGACTTGTTGCCCCATCGGTCGACTGGACCCTTCTTTCGCCCAACAGGTGATTTAGCTTCGCCGCCACCATGGGGATGGTCTCGTGGGCTCTTTACGGTGCCTCGGACGTGTGGCTTGCGGCCGAGACCGCGTGCCTTGCCCGCTTTGCCGAGAACTTCGAGCTCGTGCTCAGAGTTGCCGACTTCACCGATTGTGGCCTTGCATGTCATGTGGATCATTCTCATCTCACCGGAGGGGAGTCGCACGGTGGCGTAGTTCCCTTCCTTAGCCATGAGCTGTGCACCAGCGCCGGCTGATCGCACCATCTGGCCGCCTCGGCCAGGCTGGAGCTCAATGTTGTGAATGATCGTACCGAGCGGGATGTTTCTGAGCTGCAGGCAGTTGCCGGGCAGAATGTCTGCCTCGTTGCTGCTGATGACTCGGTCACCCACGTTCAGCTTCTCAGGAGCAAGAATGTAAGCCTTCTCGCCGTCCATGTAGTGGAGCAGCGCGATGCGGCAAGTGCGGTTGGGATCGTATTCGATCGCCGCAACCTTTGCCACGCCTTCCTTGTTCCGCTTGAAGTCAATGATTCGGTATCGCCGCTTGTTTCCACCACCGCGGTTGAACATGGTGATGCGACCTGTGTGGTTGCGTCCGCCATGCTTCGGGCGTGGAGCCAGCAGCTTCTTCTCTGGCTTCTTTTTAGTGACCTCTTCATAGGTCGCGCCAATCATGTGGCGTCGGCCTGGTGAAGTCGGTTTATAACGTCTGGTTGGCATGGCTTAGACTCCGTAATCCTCGAGGGCCTGTCCTTTTGCGAGGGTGATCACGGCCTTCTTTCTGTTTGGCTTGTTTCCAGGCCGTCCTGCGCCCATTCGTCGGCCTTTCTTGCCGAGCAGAATGGAGGTTCGCACGCTGACAACGTTTACAACGTCGTCGCCTTTCTTGCCGCTGTTGTAGATGTCCTCAAAAGCCTTGCGGATCTCGATCTTGTTGGCCTTGAGGTCAACCAAGAACGTGTACTTCCGCTGAATGTCGTCCTCATTGGTGATCATAGGATCGCCATAGCTCATTGCGACTGACTTTTCAGTGATGTGCGGCTGAATGATGATGCTGTGCGCGTTTTTCATACTGTCCAGGCCTCCTCAATTTTCTTCATCGCGGGTGCGGCGACCACAATCTTGTGGGCAACCAGCAGGTCGCGTGTTGAGAAGGGCTCGCCGGTGCCTTCACGGTTTGGAGCCGTGCGGACCTCAACGAACGGGATGTTGTCAAAGCTCTTGACTGTCGCAGCGTCGTACTCGGGGAGAACCACGAGGATTCGCTTGACTTCAGTCGCCTTGCAGCCATCGAGCAGCTTCGTGGCATCCTTCGTCTTGGGCGTTTCGAACTTGATGTCCTTGACGATGATGACGTCGCCGCCATTGGCTCGGGATGCGAACGCAGCGATCGTTGCGAGTCTGCGCTCCTTCTTGTTGACCTTCTTGCTGTAGTCGCGAGGCTTCAGCGCGTGTGCCATAGCGCCGTGGGCGTAATGGGGTGCGCGGATCGTTTCCTGACGAGCGTTGCCGGTCTTCTTCTGCTTGTACGGCTTTCGGCCGCCGCCTCGAGCTTCGCT